>NZ_JBEYXJ010000053.1:0-55623 GCF_040645015.1 Streptomyces sp. NPDC046881
TCCCTCGTACTGGACGTACTTGGGTCTGCGCCCGGTGCGGCGAGAGTGCGTGCCAGGCGTCGCGGGGCAGGAGGGACTTTGCGGACACGGCCTAGTGCCCGGCCTCGCCGTCCAACAGCCCCGCGTCGTAGGCGAGCAGGGCGATCTGGACACGGTTGTCGAGGCCGAGCTTGGCGAGGATGCGGGAGACGTGCGCCTTGACGGTGGCCACGCTCATGAACAGCTCCGCGGCGATCCCGGCGTTGGCGAGTCCACGGCCGACGGCGACGGCGACCTCGCGTTCGCGGTCGTTGAGGACGGCGAGCCGGTCGCGCGCGCGGGTCCGGCGGGAGTCGGCGGCGCTGCCGGCCGCGTGCCGCATCAGCTGCCGGGTGACGGCGGGCGACAGGACCGGGTCGCCGGCCGCGACCCGGCGGACGGCGTCGACGATCTCGGCGGGCGGGGTGTCCTTGAGCACGAAGCCGGCGGCACCGGCGCGCAGGGCGTGCAGCACCTGTTCGTCGGCGTGGAAGGTGGTCAGCACCACGACCTGCGGCGCGTCCGGCCGCGCCCGCAGCCGCCGGGTCGCGGTGATGCCGTCCACCGACGGCATCCTGATGTCCATCAGCACGACGTCCGGCCGGGCCCGCCGCGCGAGTTCCTCGGCCTCCCCGCCGTCGGCGGCCTCACCGACGATCTCGATGCCCTCGGCCCCGCCGATCATCAGCGCCAGGCCGGCGCGTACGAGGGGGTCGTCGTCCACGAGGAGGAGTCTGATCGGCGTCGCAGTCATGGGGTTACGTAATCACGCGCGGCGGACGGGGGCAGCGGCCCGGGGCCGCCTCCCGAACGGGGCCCGGTGCGGGCCGCGTTCAGGCGCGGGGCCACGGCAGCCACCCCCGTACCTCGAAGCCCCCGTCGGGGCGCGGGCCGTGCCGCAGGTGTCCCCCGGCCAGCGTGGCGCGTTCCGTGAGGCCGATCAGGCCCTGGCCGGAGCCGGGGACCGGGGGCGCCTCGGCGGGTGGGGCGGGGTGGGTGACCGTGACCGTCAGGCCGTCGCCGGGGGTGCCGGTGAGGCGGACCGTGACCTCGGTGCCGGGGGCGTGTTTGCGGGCGTTGGTCAGGGCCTCCTGGGCGATGCGGTAGGCGGTGCGGCCGACGGAGGCGGGGACGGCGGCCGGGTCGGCGACGCCGTGGTCGAGGGTGACCTGCATGCCGGCCTCGCGGGACTCGGCGACCAGGGCGTGCAGCGCGGCCAGCGTCGGCTGGGGGCGCCCGCCGGAGGGCTCGTCGGCGTCGCCGGCCCGCAGCACCCCGATGATCTCCCGCAGGTCCTGCAGCGCCTCGTGGGCGCTCTCCCGGATCACCCCGGCGGCCCGCGCGACCTCCTCGCGGGGCGCGTCCGGCCGGAACTCCAGGGCGCCCGCGTGCACGCTCAGCAGGGTGAGCCGGTGGGCGAGCACGTCGTGCATCTCTCGGGCGATGGCCTCGCGGGCCAGCCGCTGCGCCTGCTCCGCCCGCAGCCGGGCCTCGGCCTCCGCGTGCCGGGCGCGGTCGCGCAGGCTCAGCAGGAGCTGCCGTTTGGACCGGACGAACATGCCCCAGCCGACCATCGCCGTGGTGAGCAGCACGCCCGAGGCGACCGCCACGGCGTACGGCACGTCGGGGTCGGGCCGCAGCCGGAAGAAGACCGGGAGCAGCGCCACGGACGCCCCGCCCGCCCAGGCCACGTACCGGAAGGGCCGGTGCACGGCGAGCGTGAACAGGGCGACCACGCCCGCGCCGCCCGCGGTGTTCGACAGGAAGGCGACCGGCACCATCGCCGCGGCGAGCTGGGCCGGCCACCGGCGCCGCAGCCACACCGCGCCGCAGGCGAGCGCGCCCAGCACCTGGTCCAGGGCGGCGTAGCCGTCCGGGAGGTCCTCGTGCCGCAGGGTGTCCGCGCTCAGCAGGCCGATGAACACGGCCAGCAGGAAGCAGAGGAAGTCGACCACCCAGTCGCGCGCGGTGCGCCGGGGCCGCCGGCCGGAGGCCGCGGCGTCCGGGTCCAGTTCGTGGACCAGCGCGGACGGGTACAGCCAGCGACGTCCCGCGAACTCCTGCGGCGCCCGCGCCCCTTCGTCTGTGCTCACGGTCGGCCAATCTACGCACCGCCGGCGCCGTGTCGTCGTCCCGTGCCCGCGATCGCCTACCGGAGGACCGGGATCGTCGACCCAAGTCGCACCGTGGTGGACTTTCGTCGACCGGCCGCCGGCCGGGGCGCAGCCTTTCGGCGCCGTGCGCTCGCCCGGCGGCCGATGGCCGGGAGGAGGCCGCGGGGCGAGAGTCGTGCCATGAAGCGTCTGCTGGAGTTCTTCGGGTTTCTCGCCCTGGTGCAGGGCACGGGCGGTCTGGCGTACGAGATCACGGGCAGGCTGCGCTGGGGCGTCACCCTGCGGTGGAGTGTCCTCGACGGCTACGAGCTCTACGCGAGCATCGCGCTGATCGTGCTGGCGCTGGCCCTGTTCGCCGCCGCCGAGAGCCGCGGGACCGGCTGACCCGCGGCCCCCGGCAGCGCCGGGTCAGCAGCCGAAGTCGATCAGGTCGAACGTGGCGTAGTGGTCGGGGGTGTAGTAGTCCTCCTGGTACTCCCCGCCCGTGACGATGCGGCGGGCGCCGCGGGTGGAGGAGCCGGGGGTCTTGACCGTGTACTCGTGGTAGTAGCCCGACGGCTGCTTGGGCAGGACGCTCTCCCGGTTCTGGAAGACGACCCCGTCCTGCGCGTACGGGTAGGGGCCGCCGCGGGCGATCAGGCGCAGGGTGTCGTGGGCCTGCGACGGCAGGTCGCCGTAGCAGATGCTGCCGGCCGACGCGGCTGCGGCGTCGGCGGTGGTGGCGGTGACGGTGCCGCCCACGAGGAGGGCGGACAGGAGCGCGGCTGCGGCGCCGATGCGGGTGGCGCGTGGGGGGAATCTCATGCCCTCATGATGACGCGCGTAGACGTTGGCATGTCAACGTCAAGGTTGAAGATTTTCCTTTCAAGCCCGGGGAGTTTTCGGGGAGTTAACCTGCCGACCGGCGGCCCCACGCGGTGCCCGCGAGGACCAGTGCGCCGCCCGCGAGGCCGAGCGCGCCGAGCCGGTCGCCGCCCAGCGCGATACCGGCACCGGCGGCCCACAGCGGCTCGGTGCCGAGCAGCAGGCTCACCCGGGACGGCGAGGTGCGGCGCACCGCCCACATCTGCACGAAGAAGGCGAACACCGTGCACAGGGCCGACAGGAACAGCAGCCCCGCCCACTGCCGGGTGCCGAGGTCCGCCGCGACCGTCCAGGGCGCCGGGCCGCCGCCGGCGGCCGACAGCAGGGCGAACACGGCGACGGCGGTGCCGAGCTGGACCGTCGTCAGCGGCAGCGCACCGGCCTGCTGCACGGCCCTGATCCGGGACATGGCGAGGACGTGCAGGGTGCGGGCCAGCGCGGCGAGCAGCATCAGCAGGTCGCCGAGGGAGGGCCGGGTGAAGCCGGCGCCCTGGGTGAGCAGGACGACGCCCAGCACCGCCAGGGCCGCCGCGCCGAGGAAGGACGGCGTGGGCCGGGTGCGGGTGACGGCGGCCTCGGCGAGCGGGGTGAAGATCATGGTGAGGCTGATGATCAGGCCGGCGTTGGTCGCCGAGGTGTGCACCACCCCGTACGTCTCCAGCAGGAAGATCCCGGCGAGGACCAGCCCGAGCAGGGCCGCGCCGCGCCACTGGGCGCCGCTGAGCGCGCGCAGGGCCCGGCGGCCGGCGAGGGTCAGGGCGGGCAGCGCGAGCGCGAACCGCAGCACCAGGACGGCGAGCACGGTGCGGGCGGTGGTGATCTCCTTCGCCGCGAGGTAGCTGGCGCCCCAGCACACCGCAACGAGCAGGACGGGCAGGTCGGTGTGCCAGGCCCGGCGGGGCGCGAGCGCGGCGGGCACGGCGAGCGAGGACATGGGTGCGGCTCCCGGTCTCCGAAGGGGGGTGCGCAGACATCGGCGGCTCGCACGGGTCGCGCTCACCGTACCGGCGGCGACGATCTTCGGCCAGAGCTTTCCGGATGGTCGCGTCCGCCATGATGGGCGGGTGTTCTACGAGGACCTGAGCGCGTACGAGTACCTGGACGAGGACGCCTTCACCGACCCGGAGTCGGGCGTCTACGCGCTCTGGTACCGCCCGGCGTACGCCCGCTTGAACATCGGGTGGCTCGAAGCCGGCAAGCCGTACCCGACGGGAACCGTCCCCCCGGCGTTCGTAGCCGGGCTGAAGGCGGTCCAGCGGGTCCAGTGGATGAACGTCTGCCTCGGGCTGCACGCGTGCGACCTGTGCCCGGAGGCGGACGCGGCCCCCGAGGGGACCGGGGAGATCCGGATCCCCGGCGAGGCGGGCACCGCCTACGCCGCGCCGTTCCTGATCACCCACTACGTCACCGCCCACCGCTACCGGCCGCCGCAGGTCTTCGTCGACGCCGTACTCGCCGTCGACCTCGCCGCGTGGTCCGCCGCGCGCTGGCCCGACGTGCCCTTCCCCTGGGTCCCGGACGACGCGGAACGCCTGCTGGAGTAGGCAGGTCCGCTCCGCCCCGGCGCCGACGGCGCTGCTCAGTCGAGGTCAGAGGCTCGGTCCGGGAAGAAGTCGGCGCTTTGGACGTACTCCATCGCTTCGGTGAACTCCGGGCTGCCGAGGCGGCGTTCCCTCTCCTGCGGGCTCAGGTCTTCCACGCGGGTCCGGATCCAGTACAGGTTGCCCAGCGGGTCGCGGACCCGCCCGACCCGGTCGCCGAAGAACAGGTGGGTGACCTCGGTGACCGAGGTGCCGCCGGCCGCGACGGCCTGCCGATGCACGGCGTCGGCGTCCTCGACGTAGAGGCTGTCCTAGAGGCGCCCGCCGCCTGCCAACAGGAATCGGCTAGGCCTCTTCGGGGAGGTCGTACGTCCCGTACTCGGGGCTGCCCGCGAGGTCGTAGGTCTGGAGGGAGATGCCCGAGCCGGTGACGTGGCCGGTGCGGTGGGCGAAGCGGGTGGGGAGCATGCCCTCCGTGAACAGGCGGCGGCCGGCGCCGAGGACGACCGGGAACGTCAGCAGGTGCAGGGTGTCGACGAGCCGCAGGTCCAGCAGCGAGCGGACCAGGGCGCCGCTGCCGTGGATCTGGAGTTCGCCGTCCGTGCGCTCCTTCAGTGCGGTGACCTCCTTCACCAGGTCCCCCGTGACGACGGTGGTGCCGGCCCACTCCGGGGCCCGGAGGGTGGTGGAGACGACGTACTTCGGCAGGGCGTTGAGCCTGCCGGCGATCGGGTGGGCGGGGTCGGTCACCTTCGGCCAGTAGGAGGCGAAGATGTCGTACGTGCGGCGGCCGAGCAGGAAGCCGCCCGCGCGGGCGAAGATCTCGGTGAGGTACCTGCCGGAGTCGTCGTCGGCGAAGGGGAAGCTCCAGCCGCCCTGGTCGAAGCCGCCGGAGGTGTCCTCCCGGGGGCCGCCGGGTGCCTGGTGGACGCCGTCGAGGGTGACGAAGATCGTGGAGACGAGGTTGCCCATGGCGGGTGCCTTCTTCCCGGTGCGGGGTCTGCGGTCGACAGGTCAGACCCCGCACCCGCGCGGAACTCATCGGTCCGGCCGCGGGTCCCCGGGAGGATCCGGCTCAGCCGGTGTGCGTGGAGAACAGCCCGCCGGTCGGACCCTGCTTGTCACCGCCCTGGGCCTTCTTCAGGGCGTTGGCGAGGCTCTCGATGGTGAGGGACTGCAGGATCACCCGGCCGTTGCCCTCCAGGGTGGCCAGGGACAGGCCCTCGCCGCCGAAGACGGCGTTCATGATGCCCTGCCGGTTGAGGCCGCCGACGCGCTGGACGCCGTACTGGATGCCCTCCTCGAAGGCGACCACGCAGCCGGTGTCGACCTCGATGCGCCCGCCGAAGTCGGCCGGGTTCAGGTCGATGAAGTTGCCCGCGCCGGCGATGATCACCGTGCCGTGCCCGGTGAACTTCTCCAGGACGAAGCCCTCGCCGCCGCTCATGCCGGTGCGGCCGCCGGCGAACGCGATGCCGAACTCGACGCTGGACTCGGCGGCCACGAAGGCGTCCTTCTCGGCGAACCAGGCGCGCGTGCCGTCCAGCTCCAGCGCGCGCATCTCGCCGGGGAGGACTCCGGCGAAGCCGACGGTTCCCTCGCCGCCCTGGGCGGTGAAGTACTGGAAGGCGAGCGACTCGCCCGCGAGCATGCGCTGGCCGACCTGCATGGCCGTCCCCATGGCCTGGCGGAGCAGGCCGCCCATGCCCCCGCCGCCGCTCTGCTGCTGCCCGCCGGACGGGCCGGACAGCCGGGTCTCCATGGTCACGTTCACGGTCTTGAACAGGAACTTGCCGGCCTCGCAGTACACGGTCTGGCCGGGGTGCAGGTTGACGACCGCCATCTGCATGGCGTTGCCGACGATCTCTTGCTGAAGGGTCACGGGAGGAGAACGCGAAAGGAGGAGGGAAGAGTTCCGGGAGCCCGGAACAGGGGGCCGCCCGGGTGACGCGCGCGGGGCGCCCCGGTGCTGTCCGGCCGGGGCGCCCCCGCGCGCGTGGGCGGAGGATCAGCCGCCCAGTTCCTGGTGGCGGGCGGCGAGACCGCTCGCGCCCTGCTCGGTCGGGGAGCCGAACAGGCGCAGCCGGGAGATGCCGCCGTCGGGGAAGATGTCGATCCGCGCGTGGGTGCCGACCGCCGGCTCCGGCAGGACGAACCGGTGGTTCGTGTCGGGCTGGAGGCGGGTGCGCGGGAGGATCTCGGTCCACGCGCCGCTCTCGCCGTCCTTGACCGACACCGACGCCCAGCCGGCGCTGTTGCCCTTCAGGTAGGCGGTGTCGATCTCGATCGCGCGGATCCGGGACTGGGCCGCGAGCCGGTAGCGGATCCAGTCGTTGCCCTGGTCGCGGCGGCGGCGGGTCTCCCAGCCGTCGTCCATCTTGCGGGAGCGGCCCGGCTGGATGGTGTTGGTGGCCGGGGAGTAGAAGAGGTTCGAGGCGTCCTCGACCCGGCCGCCGTTCTCCAGGGCGGCCACGTCGAAGGTGCCGAGGGCCGCGAGCCACTCCGGGTCGGGTACGACCTCGCCGTACACGCGCAGGCGGGCGACGCCGCCGTCGGGGTGCTGGTTGAGCCGCAGGTGCGTGAAGCGCTGCTCGGCGGTGACCTCGAAGCCGTTGGCCGCGTGGCCGCCGACGGGGGTGCGCGGGACGAGCGTCGTCCATTTCACGTCGTCGCCCAGCAGTTCCTCCGGGGACGGGGAGCCGGGCACCGAGGCGCCCTCGACGGAGACGGCCTGCGGGTAGTTGCCGCGGAAGTGGGCGGTGTCGACGACGATCCCGCGGATCACGCCGGGCGCGCCGAGCCGGACCAGCGCCCAGTCGTGGTCCTCGGCGGTCGGCCACGGGTGCTCGGCGGAGGCGCCGCGCCGGCGGCGGGTCTCCCAGCCGTCCATGACCTTGCCCTTGTGGCCGAAGTGCTCGGGGTCGAACTCGGCCCGCTCGGGCACCAGCAGGTTCTCGCGCTGGGCGAAGAACTCGTCGTTGGCGGCGATGACACCGGCGCCGAGCTGCCGGTCGGCGAGGTTGGCGTACCGGGTGAAGGGGAAGTCGGCGGTGCGGTAGTCCGCGTACGGGTCGCCGCCTCCGTAGGGGTTCGCGTCGCCGGTGAAGCGTGGTATCGCCGTCACGGGAATCAGGGGGTCCTTTCTGGAGTCGGGCCGGATGCGGGGGGTGGCTTACCGGGGGCGGCTGACCAAGGTGCCCTTCGGCTCGGTGAACGCGCCGTCCGCGACGATGCGTTCGCCGCGCAGCCAGGTGGACTTCACGACGCCGTGCAGGGTCCTGCCGGCGTAGGCGGTGACCCGGTTGCGGTGCTGGAGGCCCGCCGGGTCGACGGTGAAGGCCTCGTCGGGGGCGAGGACGGCGAAGTCGGCGTCCCGGCCGGGGGCGATGGCGCCCTTGCGCGCGTCGAGACCGGCCAGGGCGGCGGTCCGCGTGGACATCCAGCGGACGACGTCCTCCAGGCCGTGGCCGCGCTTCCGGGCCTCGGTCCATACGGCGGACAGGCTGAGCTGGAGTCCGGAGATGCCGCCCCACGCGGTGGCGAAGTCGTCGGTCTTCAGGTCCGCGGTGGAGGGCGAGTGGTCGGTGACCACGCAGTCGATGGTGCCGTCGGCCAGCGCCTCCCACAACAGGTCCTGGTTGGCGGCCTCGCGGATGGGCGGGCAGCACTTGAACTCGCTGGCGCCGTCCGGGACCTCCTCGGCGGTCAGGGTGAGGTAGTGCGGGCAGGTCTCGACGGTGATCCGTACGCCCTCGGCGCGGGCGGCGCGGATCAGCGGCAGCGCGTCACCGGAGGACAGGTGCAGCACGTGCACGCGCGCGTCCAGCCGCCGGGCCTGCGCGATGAGGCCGGCGATGGCCGTGTCCTCGGCGTCGCGCGGGCGGGAGGCGAGGAAGTCGGCGTACCTGGGGCCGCCGTGCTGCGGGGCGGCGGCGAGGTGGTGCGGGTCCTCGGCGTGCACGATCAGCAGCCCGCCGAAGCCGGCGATCTCGGCCAGGGACCGGGCGAGCTGCTCCTGGTCGAGGTGCGGGAACTCGTCCACGCCCGACGGGGACAGGAAGGCCTTGAAGCCGAAGACGCCGGCGTCGTGCAGCGGGCGCAGGGCCTTGACGTTGTCGGGCAGGGCGCCGCCCCAGAAGCCGACGTCGACGTGCGCCTTGTCGCGGGCCACGTCCTGCTTGATGCGCAGGTGGTCGACCGTGGTGGTGGGCGGGAGGGAGTTGAGCGGCATGTCGATCAGCGTGGTGATGCCGCCGGCCGCCGCCGCGCGGGTGGCGGTCCAGAAGCCCTCCCACTCGGTGCGCCCCGGGTCGTTGACGTGCACGTGGGTGTCGACCAGGCCGGGCAGCAGGACGTGGTCGCCGAGGTCCTCCAGCCGGGCCGTGGCCGGGACCTCGGCGTCGTAGGGCAGGACGCCGGTGATCCTCCCGGCGGACACGGTGACGGTGGCGGCCCGCGTCCCCTCCGGAGTGATCACGCGCGTGGAGCGCAGCACCAGTTCAGCGTCGGACACCCGAACCCCTCTCTCTACCGCCGTTTTACGTCCAGGAAACGGGATGTACACCCACGTAACGGATTTCAACGTTCTGTTGAAGGAGTCTTCACTCCCGCTTCTCCGCCGTCAAGAGGCACACTTCCGAGCAGGACGGCAGGAGCCGCCACCCTGGACGTTTCCACAAAGCGGAATTAGAATTCCAGCAAGCAGAACGTAGCTACGTACAAGCGGGGAGTCAACCGGCCGCCGGGTAGGCTTCTGCCCTCCCGCCAGTCCCGAAAGGAACGCGCCGTGCCGACGTCCAGCGCCAGCACCACCGACTCCGCCAAGCCCTCCGCCGCAGGCGGGGTGCAGTCCCTGGAGCGCGCCTTCGACCTGCTCGAGCGGATGGCGGACGCGGGCGGCGAGGTGGGCCTGAGCGAACTGTCCGCGGCCAGCGGACTGCCGCTGCCGACCATCCACCGGCTGATGCGCACCCTGGTCGCCTGCGGCTACGTCCGCCAGCAGGCCAACCGGCGGTACGCGCTCGGCCCCCGCCTGATCCGGCTCGGCGAGTCCGCGGCCCGGCTGCTCGGTACCTGGGCGCGGCCGTATCTGGCCCGGCTGGTGGAGGAGACCGGCGAGACGGCGAACATGGCGCTGCTCGACGGCGACGAGATCGTGTACGTGGCACAGGTGCCCTCGAAGCACTCGATGCGCATGTTCACCGAGGTGGGCCGCCGGGTGCTGCCGCACTCCACCGGGGTGGGCAAGGCGCTGCTGGCCGGGGTGCCGGACGACGAGGTGCGGGCGCTGCTGACCCGGACGGGCATGCCGGCCGCCACGGAGAAGACCATCACCACGCCGGAGGGCTTCCTCGCGGCGCTGGAGGACGTACGGCGCCTGGGGTACGCCGTCGACGACAACGAGCAGGAGATCGGGGTGCGGTGCCTCGCGGTGTCCGTGCCCGACTCCCCCACGGCGGCGGCCATCTCCATCTCGGGGCCCGCGGGGCGGGTCACGGAGGCGGCCACGGAGAAGATCGTGCCGGTGCTCCAGCAGATCGCCCGCGAACTGTCCGCGGCACTGGCCAGCCAGAACCAGGCCTGACGGAACACGACGCCGGCGAGGCCTGCGCCGGGGCTGCGCGCCGCCCGGCCGGCCGTCGGTCGCACGTCGGCGCAGGGGTCGCCCTCGGGCCAGGCGTGGGGGGCCGACCCGTACGGCACCGGGCGCCGGTCCGTTCACGGCGGCGCAAGGGTCGCCCTGGCCAGGGGGCCGGCCCGTACGGCACCGGGCGCCGGCGCCCGCGGCGTCCGGGGCGCACCCGCACGGCGGAGCCGGCACCCCGCGGGTCGGGGCGGTCGGGACCGTCGCCGGCCAGCCCGTCACGGTCCACCCGGCGTGCCTGGACCCGTTCCGCCGTGACCCGCCGTCGGCGTCGGGGCGACGAGCGGCAGCGGCAGCGGCAGGCGGCTAGTCGCGGGGTGGCCCGCCGAACAGGTCCACGGCTTCGCGTACCTGCGACAGCCCGCGGGCCAGCGCGCTCATCGAGCCTATGGCGCCGGCGATCAGTAACAGGGAGCTGCGCAGGCGCGGGATCTCCGGCAGGCCGCCGGCGGCCATCGCGGCCAGGGCCGCCAGCTCGTCCTCGGCTATCGCCCGGTCGGGGAAGTCCGCCGGTAACGCGGCGAGTTCGCGGCGCAGCCGGGACACCGCGGTCCGCAGTTCCGCCACCCTCGGATCCTCGTCGCTGCCGGTCACTGGCCTCTGCCCCAAGCTCCGCAACACAGCCCTCCCCCCTGGCACGCCGTCGTGCGCGGGTCAGTAAACGCCACGCCGTGCGGGAGCGCCACAGGGCGGACCGAAATTCAGCCCAACGGAACCGGTGCCGGAAAGCCGTCCGGTTCCGCCGCCGTCGGGTATGCAGGACCCATGACGGACAACCAGGATCTTCAGGGGGAGGTCGCGGGGCTGCTGCTCGCCGCCGGCGGCGGCCGGCGGCTCGGCGGGCGTCCCAAGGCGCTGCTGCCGCACCGGGGGCGGCCCCTGGTCGAGCACGCCGTCGGGGTGCTGCGCGCGGCCGGGTGCGAGCGGATCCACGTGGTGCTGGGCGCCGCGGCGGACGAGGTGCGCCACCGGGCCGAACTGGCCGGCTGCGTGCTGGTGGACAACCCGGACTGGGCAGAGGGCATGGGCTCGTCGCTGCGCGCGGGGCTGGCCTCGCTCGCGGCGACGGGAGCCCGGGCGGCCCTGGTGAGCCTGGTCGACCAGCCCGGTATCGGACCGGCCGCGGCGGCCCGGGTCCTCGGCGCGTACACGGACGGGACGTCGCTGGTCTCGGCCGCCTACGCCGGGGTGCGCGGGCATCCCGTGCTGTTCGGCGTCGCGCACTGGGCGGGCGTCACCGAGGCGGCCACCGGGGACCGCGGGGCGCGGGCCTACCTGAAGGCGCACGAGGCGGAGGTCCGGCTCGTGGAGTGCGGGGACGTCGCCGAGCCGTACGACATCGACACCGAGGCCGACCTGAGCCACCTTGAGTGAACGGGGTGGCACGCCGAGCCACCTTGCCTCGACCCGGAGAATCTCGACATCAACAAACCATTGAAGTTCCACGATGAGGAAACTACTATCCACTGATCAGAAGCGCCTGCCCGCACAGTCGGCGCTCTTTGCCCTATACGTGCCGCTAGGCACCCGGTGCCACCGCTGAAGGAAGTGACAGCTCATGTCCACACCAGCGCCGTCCCCGCTGGCCATCGTCGACGCCGAGCCCCTGCCCCGGCAGGAGGAGGTCCTCACGGACGCGGCGCTCGCCTTCGTGGCGGAGCTGCACCGGCGGTTCACCCCGCGCCGTGACGAACTCCTGGCCCGCCGGGCCGAGCGCCGCGCCGAGATCGCCCGCACCTCCACGCTCGACTTCCTGCCCGAGACGGCCGCGGTGCGCGCGGACGACTCCTGGCAGGTCGCCCCGGCCCCGGCCGCGCTGAACGACCGGCGCGTCGAGATCACCGGACCCACCGACCGCAAGATGACCATCAACGCGCTCAACTCGGGCGCGCGGGTCTGGCTCGCCGACTTCGAGGACGCCTCCGCGCCCACCTGGGAGAACGTGGTCCTCGGCCAGGTCAACCTGATCGACGCCTACACCCGGAACATCGACTTCACCGACGAGCGCACCGGCAAGTCGTACGCCCTGCGCCCGAACGAGGAGCTGGCCACCGTCGTCATGCGCCCGCGCGGCTGGCACCTGGACGAGCGGCACCTGGCCGACGCCGACGGCCGTGCCGTCCCGGGCGCCCTCGTCGACTTCGGCCTGTACTTCTTCCACAACGCCCAGCGGCTGCTCGACCTCGGCAAGGGCCCCTACTTCTACCTGCCGAAGACCGAGTCGCACCTCGAAGCGCGCCTGTGGAACGAGGTGTTCGTCTTCGCCCAGGACTACGTCGGCATCCCGCAGGGCACCGTCCGCGCCACCGTGCTGATCGAGACGATCACGGCCGCGTACGAGATGGAGGAGATCCTCTACGAACTGCGCGACCACGCCTCCGGGCTGAACGCCGGCCGCTGGGACTACCTGTTCTCCATCGTCAAGAACTTCCGTGACGGCGGGCCGAAGTTCGTCCTCCCGGACCGCAACGCGGTGACGATGACCGCCCCGTTCATGCGGGCGTACACCGAACTCCTCGTCCGCACCTGCCACAAGCGCGGCGCGCACGCCATCGGCGGCATGGCGGCCTTCATCCCGTCCCGCAGGGACGCCGAGGTCAACAAGGTCGCCTTCGAGAAGGTCCGCGCCGACAAGGACCGGGAGGCGAACGACGGTTTCGACGGCTCCTGGGTCGCCCACCCCGACCTGGTGCCGATCGCCATGGAGTCCTTCGACAGGGTGCTGGGCGACAGGCCGAACCAGAAGGACCGGCTACGCGAGGACGTCCGTGTCGAGGCCGCCGACCTGATCGCGATCGACTCGCTGGAGGCGAAGCCGACGTACGCCGGTCTCGTCAACGCCGTCCAGGTCGGCATCCGTTACATCGAGGCCTGGCTGCGCGGGCTCGGCGCGGTCGCCATCTTCAACCTCATGGAGGACGCGGCCACCGCGGAGATCTCCCGCTCGCAGATCTGGCAGTGGATCAACGCCGGCGTCGAGTTCGAGAACGGCGAGCGGGCCACGCCGGAGCTGGCTCGCAAGGTCGCCGCCGAGGAACTCGACGCCATCCGCAAGGAGATCGGCGAGGAGGCCTTCGCGGCCGGGCACTGGCAGGAGGCGCACGACCTGCTGCTGAAGGTGTCCCTGGACGAGGACTACGTCGACTTCCTCACCCTGCCGGCGTACCGGCAGCTGCGCGGCTGAGCCCCGCCGCGCCGAGCGGCCCGGGGACCTGCGCGGGCCGCTCGGCGGCGGGTCATCCGAGGTGCGCCGACCAGTCCTGTTCCGCCGCCGGCTTGCCGTGCAGGTCCGGCACCCGCTTCAGCCAGGCCGGGCGGCCCGCCTGGGTGCGTGCCGCGCGGTCGGCCTCCTCGGCCGCCAGCTGTTCGCGGCTCGGGAAGTCGGTGGGCAGCCACTCGGCCGAGAGCCGGACCCGGTCCAGGAGGTAACCGACGTAGGCGTCCCGGACGTCGTCGGGCGTGGCGAACCCGGCGTCCTCGGCCAGCCAGGCGTCCGGCACCTCGGCGACGATCCCGCGCAGCAGCTCCTCCGTCACGCGGGGCGCCAGTTCGGCGTCGGCGGCGCGCACGTCGGGGCCGTAGTGGCCGAGGGCGTGGTGCCGGAAGTCGTACCTGCGGCCCGGGGCCGTGGTGTCCCAGCGGTGGTGGAAGACGAGGGCGGCGCCGTGGTCGATGAGCCACAGGCGCGGCGGTGCGGTGCCGAGCGTGGGCCAGACCATCAGGTTGGAGCTGTGCACCGTACGGTCGACGTTCACGGTCAGCGCGTCCAGCCAGACGATCCGGCCGGCCTCCAGCGGGTCCACCGGGAAGGCCCGGGCGATCTCCGGGGTCAGGTCCACGGCGCCCGGCAGGTAGTCCATGCCGAGGTTGACGCCCGCGCTGGCACTGTGCAGGTCGCGCACCTCCTGGTGGGGTTCCGCGGCGGCGATGGCCGGGTCGAAGTGCACCAGGACCAGCTCCGGGAAGCGCAGCCCGAGCGCGCGGGCGAGTTCACCGACGACGACCTCCGCGACCAGCGCCTTGTGCCCCTGCGCCGAGCCGGTGAACTTCACGACGTACGTCCCGAGGTCGTCGGCCTCGACGACACCGGGTACGGAGCCGCCCGACCGGAGCGGGGTCACGTATCGAACAGCAGTCACGTCGCGCAGCACACCGGCCAGGGTACGGCAGGTCAGGCGGCGGCCAGCGGGTTCGGCAGGGGCAGGTAGCGGGCGTCCGCGCCGTCCGCGCCGGTCCAGCGCAGCAGCAGGTTGGTCTTGCCGGGCAGGGTGGGCGCGGTGAGCAGGGCGGGGATCTCGGGGAGCGGGTGCCGGGCGAGTTCGCGGCGGGCGGCGGGCCACGGGTCGAGGCCGGGGTGGTGGTCGGCGAGGGCGCCGGCGATCTCGGCGAGGTGGTTGACGACGAGGCAGTACACCAGCCGCTCCCAGCCGGCGGCCCGGGTGACCTCGGGCAGCAGCTTGGTGCCCTCGGCGTCCCGGAACAGGGCCTGCACGGGGGTGCCGGCCGGGTCGACGGCGACGAGCGTGTTCTGCAGGTGGGCCTCCAGGACGACCCCGTGCGCGTCGAACGCGGTCAGGGCGGGCGGTACGACCTGCCGCAGGTAGGCCTCCCACCAGCCGGCCGGGTCGGGGGCGGCGGCCAGCGGGCTGCCCTCGAAGCCCTCCGCGAGCCCGGCCGCGAGCAGCGGGGTCGCGCCCGGCAGCAGGTGGCCGCGCAGCCCGTCGCGGACCAGGACCGCCAGTTCCTCGAAGGCGAAGGCGGCGGTGCGGTAGCCGCGGTCGCTCAGCCAGGCCGCGGGCGGCCCCATCGCCGCGAAGGCGTGCCCGGCCGCGGTGTCCGTGCGGCGGAGCCGGCGCAGGTCGTGGCGCCACAGCCGGCGGATGTCGTTGGTGATGCGCACGTCCAGGCTGAACTTCAGGAACAGGTCGCGGCGCGGCTCGTACACCGTGCGGACGGCGGCCGTGGGCCAGGTGTCGCACGCCGTCGTGCCGAGCCGCAGCAGCCGGCCGTCGGCGAAGGCGGGGGCGAGGTCGTGGGCGACCAGGTCGAGCTGCCAGGGGTGGGCGGGCAGCAGCCGGTAGCCGGGCGGGGCGGTGCCGAGGGCGTCCAGGGCGCGGGTGTCGCCCTCCTCGGCCACCTGGTCCTCGCGGACGCCGAGCAGCACCATCGGGAAGCGGGCGTGCGCCTCGGGGGCGTACGGCAGCCAGGAGGCGACCGGGCCGCCGCCGCGCGCCTTGGGCGCCGGGTGGTAGGGGTGGCCGGTGAGCAGGGACTGCTCGGAGCGCAGGTACGGGTCCGCGGGGGCCGTGGCCCGGGCGCGGGCGGTGAGCAGGGCGGCGACCGCCTCCCGGCTGTCGATCATCTCGGCGGGCAGGTCGCCGCCGGGCAGCCCGGTGTGCCGGCGCAGCTCCTCGGCGACCAGTTTGACCAGTTCCGGGTGGCCGACCGGGTGCCAGGACCCGGCCGTGTACACCTCGGGGTCCGCGGGCCGCCGCCCGGCGCGCACCCGCAGCAGCCGTCCGTCCGGCAGCCGGTGCACGCGCCGGTCCCCGTCGTCCGGGAGCGGCTCGGCCACCTCCCGCAGCAGGCAGTTGAGCAGGGGCGCGGTCGCGTACGCGTCGGCGCGGCGGCCGACGGCACCGGTGGGGGGTGTGAGGTCCACGCGATCCATTCGTTCTTCGTCCGGGGGCCCCGCGGTCTTCCCCGCGCACGCCGGGTGCGCCGTCCGGGAGCCGGTGACGATCAGTATGGCTGCCGTCCCGGACAATCGTGGCGTGCCCCGTGTACCCGAGGAGCCGACCGTGCACCGTCCCCCCACCGCCGACGCCGGGATCGCCGAGGAGCTGGCCGCCGTCCGGCCCGGCCTGCTGCCCCGGTACACGGCTCGGCTGCCGGGCGCCCGCGCCGCCGTGCTGACCCGGCTGTGGCGGGCGCTGGCCCACGAACCGCTGCCGTGGCTCACCGGCCGGGTGCCGGGGGCGGACGGTCTCGCGCTGCGCCTGGCCGACGGCCGGACCCTGTACGGGCCGCCCGCGGACCCGTACGCCACCGGCGGGTACGTCACCGCCGTGCGCCTGGACCGGGAGCGGTACGACGATCCGGCGCGGCTGGTGGCCGCGCTCGGGGTGCGGCACGGGTCCGCCTTCGCTGCGGAACTGGCGCACAGCGTCGCCTCGCTGGCGCTGTCCCGGGCCGGCGCGGATCACCCCCAGGAGTGGCCGGAGCGGGACTGGGAGTGGGAGCAGCGGGTGGTCGACGGGCATCCGTTCCACCCGAACTGCCGGTCCCGGCCCGGTTTCTCGGTGGCGGACCAGCTGGCGTACGGCCCCGAGCACCGGCCGGTGGTGGAGCTGGGGACGGTGCCGGTGCCGGCGGCCGACTGCCTGCTGTCCGGAGACTGGCCGGACGAACTCCGGGACGGCGGACGGCTCCTGCTGCCGGTGCACCCCTGGCAGGCCGCGCATGTGCTGGGGCGGTCGTACGACGTCTGGCGCCCGGCCCGTCCGCTGATGTCCCTGCGCACCCTGGCGCTGCCCGGCGGCCCGCACGTCAAGACGGCGCTCAGCGCCCGGCTGACGTCGTCGGTGCGGGACATCTCCGTGTACTCGGTGCGGTCCGCGGCGTCCCTGTCCGCCTTCGCCGAGGACCTGGCGGCGCGCACCGACGGCCTGCTGCACGTCACCCGCACGCTGGGCGCGGCGACGGCCCACTCCCCCGATCTGGCCGCGCTGCTGCGGGAGTCGCCGCAGGTGTACGCGGGGCCGGGCGAGCGGGTCCTGCCGGTGGCCGCCCTCGCCACCACGTCCCTGCCCGCCTCCCCCGGCTGGCTGGCCGCGTTCGCCCGGCTGGCGCTCACGGTGGGCCTGCGTCTGCTGGACCTCGGCGTGGCCCTGGAGGCGCACGGCCAGAACCTGCTGGTCGTCCTGGCGGCCGACGGCAGCCCGCGGCGCCTGGTCTACCGGGACCTGGCCGACATCCGGATCAGCCCCGCCCGGCTGGCCCGGCACGGCATCACCCCGCCCGGCCTCACCGGCCGCCTGATCACCGACGACGACACCGCCCTGCGCCGCAAGCTGTTCGGGTCGCTGGTGGCGGGCGCGCTGGCCGCCACGGCGGGCTCGGGACCGGCCCTCGGCGCGGCCCTCGCCGCCGCCCTGCCGGACCTGGCGCCGACCCCCGACCTGCCGGCACTACGTCAGGAACCACTGCCCACGAAGGCGTTGACGCTGATGCGGCTGTCCCCGGGGACGCCGGGCGACCAGTGGACCTCCCTGCCGAACCCGCTCGTTTTGGAGCCCGGCCCGTCTGATCAATAGGATCCGGCGATGATCACAAGACAACGGCTGGCGGCGGGCGTCTGTGCTCTGCTCGCCGCCCTGACGGCCGGGATCGCGTTCCCTGCCGGAGCGGTCGCCGACGAGACGGACCAGTCCGCTCCGAAGGTCGAACTCGTGCTGGACGTCAGCGGTTCCATGCGCACCCGCGACATCGACGGCGGCACCCGGATGGCCGCGGCGAAGCAGGCGTTCAACGAGGTGCTGGACGCGACCCCGGAGGAGGTCCGGCTCGGTATCCGCACGCTCGGTGCCAACTACCGCGGCAACGACCGCAAGGAGGGCTGCAAGGACACCGAGCAGCTCTATCCGGTCGGCCCGCTGAACCGGACCGACGCGAAGACGGCCGTGGCCACGCTGGCGCCGACCGGCTGGACCCCGATCGGGCCCGCGCTGCTGAAGGCGGCCGGTGACCTGGACGGCGGTTCCGGCACCCGCCGCATCGTGCTGATCAGTGACGGCGAGGACACCTGCCAGCCGCTCGACCCGTGCGAGGTGGCCCGGGAGATAGCGGCCAAGGGCATCGGGCTGACCATCGACACCCTCGGCCTGGTGCCGGACGCCAAGACCCGCGACCAGCTCAGCTGCATCGCGGACGCGACCGGCGGCACCTACACCGACGTACGGCACAAGGAGGAACTCTCCGACCGGGTCGGCGACCTGGTCGAGCGGGCGGCCGATCCGGTGGTCACACCGGTGGCCACCGAGGGTGCGGACCGGTGCGAGAAGGCGCCGGAGCTGAAGTCCGGGCTGTACACCGACCGGGTGGAGTTCGGCCGGCAGCGCTGGTACAAGGTGGCCGTCGAGCCCGGCAAGGAGCTGCGTGTCGCGGCAAGCGTGGCGGACGACCGCGCCGTGAACCCCGACTACGGGGTGCTGCTGCGGGCGGTGACGGTGCACGGCCGGGAGATCGTGCGCGGCGAGGCCGCCGGCACCGGCCGTACCGATGCCGTCTCCACCGGTCTGCGCTATCCGAAGCCGGACAGCGACGACGACACGGCGCCCGCCGAGACGGTGTGCCTCCAGCTCACCAGCTCGTTCTCGGCCGCCGCCGGCGTCAAGACGAGCCCCGGACTGCCGGTGGAGCTGACCGTGGACGTGGTGGACGGGCCGTCGGGGCACCACGACGTGGCCGCCTTCGGTCTCGGCCGGGGCTGGTGGCTGCTCGGTGTGCTGGTGCTGGCCGGCTTCCTCGCCGGTCTGCTGTGGGGCTGGCTGTCGCGCTGGCGGGTCGCGGTCTGGAGGACGAACTGATGCGGATCACACGAGTGCTGGGCGCCGCGCTGCTGGCGCTGGGGCTGGCCGCCGGGCCGGCCGCCGCCGACTCCTCGCCCTCCCCGAGCGCGTCCGCCGACGGCGACGCGCCGACCCGGGCGGGCTCCTCCTTCCGGACGGCCACCGAGATCGAGCAGGGGCAGCGGGCCACCGCCTCCGGCTCCACCGGCGACTACCTGTACTGGTCGTTCCCCGCGGACACCGGGCAGCGCCCCACCGTCACGGCGACGGTGAAACTCCCCGCCACGCACGGCTCCGAGACCTGGCAGCTCGACGTGTACGACGGTCTGCGCCGCCGCCAGGCCTGCCAGTACGGCGCCCAGACCCGCACCGCCGCGCAGGGCGCCGCCTCGGTCGAGCTGGCCTGTGTGCTGCGCACGGTACGGGGCTGGTCGGAGCCGTGGGCCGATGACCCGCTGCCGGGCACGTACTACGTCCGGCTGACGGTGGTGGACCTCGCCGCCGCCGACCTCGGGCAGCCGGTGGACGCCGAGGTGCGCGTCGACTCCAAGGACATCGGCGGGGCGGCGGCGGTGGACGGCTCGCTGGGCAAGCCGCTCGTCCCCGGCATCGCCGCCAAGTCCGCGCAGGACGACGACGCGAAGACCGCGGTGCTCTCCAGCTTCGGCCGGGACGACGGCTGGTCCTCCGGCTGGTGGTCCGACCGCTGGGTGTGGACCGGTGTCGGCGCCGTCCTGGCCGCGCTCGCCGGCATCGGCGGGTACGTGCTCACGCGGGGGTCGGGCCGGCCGTCGCGGGTGCCGCCGAACGGCTGAAGATGATGTGACGCGAAGGCCCGCCTCCCCGGCGGGCCTTTCGCTTCGCCGCGGCCCGTTCTCACGCCTCCCGCAGCGCCTTGGCCAGCGTGCCGTCGCCGGTCACCGTCACCCGTCCGTCCCGTACCGCCTCCGGCAGGCCCGTCTCCCCGCGGGCGATGGCCTCGCAGGTCGCCGCGTCCATCACCAGCCGCGCGTCCGCCTCGCCGGGCGCGGGTCCGTCGCCGTACACCGGTCCGTCCTCGGCGCCGACCCGGAGGTGGAACTCCCCCTCCTCCAGGCCGACTTCGACCATTCCCTCGCCGTCCAGGGCACGCAGCAGCGGCAGCGCGAACCAGTGGGCGCGCACGGCGTCCGTGGGCCGGCGCTCGCCCAGTTCACCCTCGCCCCAGCTGCCCAGCGCCTGCAGCACGGGCAGCAACGCACGGCCGCGACCGGTGAGTTCGTAGACGTAGGCCGCGCCCGGCGGGGGCAACCGGCGCCTGGTGGCGAGTCCGTCCCGCTCCATGTCCTTCAGCCGGGAGGCGAGTACGTCCGTGCTCACGCCGGGCAGGTCCGCGTGCAGGTCCGTGTAGCGCCGGGGGCCGGCGAGCAGTTCCCGGACGATCAGCAGGGTCCAGCGGTCCCCGACGAGGTCGAGCGCGCGGGCTGCGGAGCAGTACTGGTCGTAGCTTCGGCGAGGTGGCATGCGACGCAGTCTAGACGTGTTGTTGGACTTTCCAAGCTCCTACTTGGTAAAACCAAGCATCACGAGTTTCCGGAGGGGCGCATGGAGTTCCGGCAGTCCAACAAGCTCAGCGAGGTGTGCTACGAGATCCGGGGTCCGGTGATCGAGCACGCCAACGCGCTGGAGGAGGCGGGGCACAGCGTGCTGCGCCTGAACACCGGCAACCCCGCGGCCTTCGGGTTCGAGGCGCCGGAGGAGATCGTCCAGGACATGATCCGGATGCTGCCGCAGGCGCACGGCTACACCGACTCCCGGGGCGTCCTCTCGGCCCGCCGCGCGGTCGCCCAGCGCTACCAGACGCTGGGCCTGGAGGTCGGCGTGGACGACGTCTTCCTGGGCAACGGCGTCTCGGAGCTGGTCTCCATGGCGGTGCAGGCGCTGGTCGAGGACGGCGACGAGATCCTCATCCCCGCCCCGGACTTCCCGCTCTGGACGGCCGTCACCACGCTGGCCGGCGGCAAGGCCGTGCACTACCTGTGCGACGAACAGGCCGACTGGAACCCGGACCTGGCCGACATGGCGTCGAAGATCACGGACCGGACCAAGGCCGTGGTCATCATCAACCCGAACAACCCCACCGGCGCGGTCTACCCGAAGGAGGTCGTCGAGGGCATCCTCGACCTGGCCCGCCGGCACGGCCTGATGGTGTTCGCCGACGAGATCTACGACCAGATCCTGTACGACGACGCCGTCCACCACTCGGCCGCCGCGCTCGCCCCCGACCTGGTCGTCCTCACCTTCTGCGGCCTGTCCAAGACCTACCGGGTGGCGGGCTTCCGCTCCGGCTGGCTGGTGGTCACCGGTCCGAAGCAGCACGCCAAGGACTACCTGGAGGGCCTCACCATGCTGGCCTCCATGCGGCTGTGCGCCAACGCGCCCGCCCAGTACGCCATCCAGGCCGCCCTCGGCGGACGCCAGTCCATCCGCGACCTCACCGTGCCCGGCGGCCGGCTGCACGAGCAGCGGACCGTGGCCTGGGAGAAGCTCAACGAGATCCCCGGCGTGTCCTGCGTCAAACCCAAGGGCGCGCTGTACGCGTTCCCGCGCATCGACCCCAAGGTGCACCCGATCCACGACGACGAGAGGTTCGTCCTGGACCTGCTGCTGCGCGAGAAGATCCAGGTGGTCCAGGGCACCGGCTTCAACTGGCCCCGCCCCGACCACTTCCGCATCCTGACCCTGCCGTACGCGGAGGACCTGGAGGCGGCGATCGGCCGGATCGGCAGGTTCCTCGGCGGGTACCGGCAGTAGCCCGCGGTCCCCCGGTCACGGGAGGACGAGGGCGAGGGTCGCCGTACCCGCGCCGCCGACCAGGGCCCGGCGGCCGCCGGACAGCAGCGGCGGGGTCAGGGCGAGGATGCGGACACGGCGTGGGGCCTCGCCGGACAGGCACCGGCGGCCGGCCTTCACCGCCGCCTCCTTCAGGGCCCAGGCCGCGGTGAGCAGTTCGGGGGAGTCGCGGGTGAGCCGTCGCTCCGCGGGGGACAGGACATGGGGCGCGGCGCGGCGTACCGAGGGTGCGGCGCTCACCTCGCACAGGTCCACGCCGACCGCGCCGGGTGCGACGGCCGCCGCGACGTGGTGGGCCGTGTGACTGAGGGAGACCTGGAGGCCGGGGACCGACAGGCGGGGGCTGCCGTCGGCGCGCGGGAGGATCTCCACCTCGCCGACCGGCCGGCCGGTCACCTTGGACACCACGGTCTTGGCGAGGAGACGGCCCGCTGCCCACTCGGCCTGCCGCCACCGCGGCAGACCGTGGAGGACCTGCCACTCGGCGGGGGTGAACGGCAGCGGCGACCAGGAGGGCGGCGCGCCGCGGACACCACGCCGGGCCACGAGGAGAGCCGCCCCGCCCCAGTGGTGGACCCGGTCCGGCGTGATCGCGGGGAACACGGCGTTCGGCATGACGGTGCCCGCCCCTCACGCGGCGGGCGCGCTGTCCGCGCCGCCGGCCCGCCGCAGCTGCCCCTCCAGCGCCGCGACCGTGTACCGGATCTGTTCCGGCGTGTGCTCGCAGGTGAGGAAGAACCGCAGCCGGGCCAGTTCCTCGGGAACCGCCGGATGCAGGATCGGGTTGACGCTGACGCCCTGGTCGAAGAGCGCCCGGGCCAGCCGCAGCGTCCGCGCCGAGTCCCCCACGACGCACGGCACGATCGGCGTGCCCTCGCTGCCTCCCGTGTCGACGCCCGCCCCGCGGGCCAGGCGCAGGAACAGCGCCGCGTTCTGCCTGAGCCGGGTGAGGCGCTCCGGTTCGGCCCGCAGCAGCCGCAGCGCGGCCAGTGCGGCGGCCGCGTCGGCGGGAGTCATGCCCGCGCTGTAGACGAAGCCCGGCGCGGTGTAGCGCAGGTAGCCGACCACGGCACGGTGCGCCGCGACGTAACCCCCGCACCCGGCCAGGGACTTGGACAGGGTCCCCATCCACAGGTCGACGTCCGGGCGCTGCACGCCGAAGTGTTCGCCGGCACCGCGCCCGGTGGCGCCGAGCACGCCGATGCTGTGCGCCTCGTCGACCATCAGCAGCGCCGCGTGCCGGCGCTTGACCTCGACCAGGGCCGGCAGGTCGGCGATGTCGCCGTCCATGCTGTACACGCCCTCCACCACGACCAGCACCCGTCGGTACTGGTGACGGATCGTGGCGAGGAGTGCGTCCAGGGCCGCCGCGTCGTTGTGCGGGAAGGACCGCCGCGTCGCGCCGGACAGCTTGCAGCCCTGCAGGATGCTGTCGTGGGCGAGCGCGTCGTGGACGACCAGGTCACCCGGCCCGACGAGGTGCCCGATCACGGTGACGTTGGTGGCGTGCCCGCTGGTCAGGGTGATCGCGTCGTCGGTCCCCAGGGTGCGGGCGAGTTCGCTCTCCAGGTCGCGGTGGAGCGGACGGGTGCCGGACAGCAGCCGGCTGGCGGAAGCCGAGGTGCCGTACCGGTCCACGGCCTCCTTGACGGCCTCGCGCACCTGCGGGTGCGTGGCCAGGCCCAGGTAGTTGTAGCCGGAGAAGGAGACGAGTTCCCGGCCGTCGACGACCGTCCGGTCCGTCATGCCGCCCTCGTGGACCAGGAAGTAGGGATTCGGCAGCCGGAGTTCACCGAGCCCGTCGATCCGCCCGTGGTGCGCGGTGACCTCGGGGAAGCACTCGATGCGCCGCTGCTCCTGCGGCGGCGGGGCGCCGCCCTCCGCGGCCTCCTGCCTGATCATCGCCGTGACGCTGCCGACGGTCGGCCGGGCGCACCGCTCGTCGATCGTCAGCGACGGCCAGCGGGCCTTGAGCGAGGCGAACAGGTCGGTCAGCATCAGCGAGTCGAAGCCGAGGTCGTCGACCAGGTGCTGACCGGCCCGCAGCTGCTCCACCGGGAAGGCGCTGACACGGGCTATGTGCGCGAGTACGGCCTCCTCGGCCCCGGGGGCCGCACGCGTGCCCGGCGGGGCGAGCGGCTCGGGATCGGCGGCCGCGGGCCGGGCACCGGCCGTGCCCGGCAGGGTGTCGCTCAGCTGCTGGAGGACGGTGACCTGCTGCTGGATGAGGTCGAGCAGTTCGCGCATCGGGGCCTCCTTGGCCGAGGGCTGGAGCTGGGGTGGGGGTTGGGGTTGGGGTGAGGTCTGGCCCGCGGGCTGGGGTTGGGGCCGGGGTGAGGTCTGACCCGCGGGTTGGGGTTGGGGCTGGGTCTGGCCCACGGGCTGGAGCTGGGGCTGGCCCACGGGCTGGAGCTGGGGCTGGGTCTGGGTCTGGCCCACGGGCTGGAGCTGGGGCTGGGTCTGGGTCTGGGTCTGGCCCACGGGCCGGGGCCGGGGCTTGTCCGGGTTCCGTCCGGGATCCGGGCGGCGCACCCAGTAGGACCGCTCCTCCAGCCGGGCCACCGGCAGGTCCAGCTGCCGGCGGTCGTCCTCCCCCACCAGGGCCCGGGGGTCGACCGGGACGCCCAGCACCGCCAGCCGGGCCAGGGCCCGTGGGAAGCCCCACGCGTCGTCCGGGGCCGTACCGGCGACGACGTGCACACCGTCGTGGTCGGAGAGGTTGCGGCGGACGGAGGTGAGGAGCGAACCGCCCCCCGTCACCTGGAGGAAGACCCGCGCGCCCGCGTGGTGGGCGCTGCGCACGGCGTCGCCGAAGTGGACCGGCCCGGACGTGTGGCGCGCCCACAGTTCGCGCAGCCGCTCCGGCTCGTCGCACACCGTGCCGCTCACGGCCGACACGAACGGCAGGCGGGGCGTGCCGAGGGGGCGGCGGGCGAGATCCGCGCGCATGGCGTCGTCGGCCCGGGCCAGGCGCGGCGAGTGGAAGGCGCTGGACGCCTCGAGGGCGGAGGTCGCGATCCCCGCCTCGGCACAGACCCGCCGCAGCGCCGCGATCCCTTCCTCGGTTCCGCTCACCACGGTCTGGCGCGCGTGGTTGAAGCACGCGAGCCACACGTC
Organism: Streptomyces sp. NPDC046881; assembly: GCF_040645015.1. NCBI lineage: Bacteria > Bacillati > Actinomycetota > Actinomycetes > Kitasatosporales > Streptomycetaceae > Streptomyces > Streptomyces sp. NPDC046881. Next base: position 24,701 of record NZ_JBEYXJ010000053.1, read on the forward strand.
GTCGATGCCGCGCACCAGCCGCCGGCAGGTGTGCCTGTCGGCCTGCACGGCGAGCATCCCGCCACGTGACTCGGCCTCGGCCCCCTGCATCACCGCACCCCGGTGGGCGAGCAGCCGCAGGGTGTCCTCGTCGGTGAGGAAGCCGGCCGCCGCGGCGGCGGCGAACTCGCCGAGACTGTGCCCGAGTACGAGGTCGGGTGCCACGCCGCACGCGGCCAGCAGCCGGGTGGCGGCGATCTGCACGGTGCCGAGCACCGGCTGGCACACCTCCGTGTCGGCGAGCCGCCGCCTGACCTCCTCGTGCGTCCGGCCGCCGTAGAGCAGACCGGCCACGTCGGTCCCGGCCACGGCGCCCAGCGCGCCGACGGCGCGGCGGAACCCGGCGAACCTCTGGTGGAGGTCCCGCAGCATGCCCGGCTGCTGACTGCCCTGGCCGGGGAAGACGAAGGCCAGCCGACGCCCGGCCGGCGGCAGGGGCGCGTCGGCGGCGAAGGCACTGTCACCGAGGTCGCCCCGGGCGCCCTGGGCCAGCTGCCTCCGGGCCCGGCGCAGCCGCTCGGTGAACGCGGCGGCATCGGCGGCCACGATCGCGAGCCTGCTGGGCAGCGGCTCGCGGCCGCCGAGGGTGTGGGCCAGTGCCGCCATCGACGCGCCGGGCGTGTGATCCAGGGTGGCAAGCAGCTCGTCGATGTGCTTCCGGAGCAGCTCCGGGCTGCCCGCCGAGATCAGGGCGAGCTGGGGTGCGGGCGCGGTCCGGGTGCCCGCCGGCCGCCGTGCGGGGGCGGCGGCCGGCGCCTGCTGCAGGACGACGTGGGCGTTCGTACCGCCGAAGCCGAACGAGCTGACGGCGGCGCACCGCGGGGCGCCGCCGTCCGGCCAGGGGCGGACGGTGCCGGCGACGCGCAGGCCGGCGGCGTCGAGCCCGAGACCCGGGTGGGGGGTGAAGTCCGGCTGGGGTACGACCGTGCGGTGGTGCACCACCAGGGCGGTCTTGATCAGCCCCGCGATACCCGCCGCGGACAACGAGTGCCCGATGAGCGCCTTGGCCGAGGACAGGTAGCTCAGGGCGGGGTCCTCGTCCGGGTACTCGGCGCGCAGCCGGCGCAGCGCCTCCACCTCGACGCGGTCGCCGACCGTGGTGCCGGTGCCGTGGGCCTCGATGAACCCCACGGCGGAGGGCGGCAGGCCCGCGTCGGCGTAGGCGCGGCGCATGGCCCGCAGCTGTCCTTCCGGTGAGGGGCTCAGCGGGCCGGGCGTGACGCCGTCGTTGGCCGAGCCGATGCCCTTGACGACGGCGTAGACACGGTCGCCGGCGGCGAGCGCGTCCCTCAGGGGCCGTACGACGACCGCGCCGGCCCCCTCGCCCAGGACGAAGCCGTCGGCCCGTTCGTCGAACGGGCGGCACACGCCGTCGGCCGACAGCACGCCGAGACGGGAGAAGCCCACGAGGCTGTCCGGGGTGAGACTGAGGTGGACTCCGCCGACGACGGCCGTGCTGCAGCTGCCCTGGCGCAGGTGGAGTACCGCCTGTTCGAGGGCGATCAGCGAGCCGGCGCACGCGGCGTCGACGGCGAAGCTGGGCCCGCCCAGGCCGAAGTGCCGGCTCACGGCGGCGGGCGCCATGTTGAGCAGGCTTCCCGGGAGGGCGAAGGAGTCGGCGGCCGCGAGCCGTGCCAGGGCCCGGTCCTCGATCGCCCGCACGAGGACGGGATCGGACGACCCCTGGGCGATGCCGCGTGCCCTCAGGCTCGCCGTCATCAGCTCCCGGTAGTCGGACGCCGACAGGCCGAGGAAGACGCCGGTGCCCTCCCGGTCGAAGCCGCCCCGGCCGAGCCCCGCGTCGTCGAGGGCCTCGCGGGTGACGTCGAGCATCAGCCGGTGCTGCGGGTCCATGGCCTCCGCACGGCGGGGTGGCAGACCGTAGTGCGCGGCGGCGAAGCGGTCCACTCCGTCGAGGAAGGCGACCCGGTCGGTGTAGGCGGTGTCCGGAGCGGACCGGTCGACGGGGTCGTGGAACGCGGCGTGGTTCCAGCGCTCCTTCGGGACGGGGGTGAACCGCCGCTCGGCGCCGAGGAGGAGCCGCCAGTACGCGCGGGTGCCGTGGGCGCCGGGAAAACGGCAGCCGAGGCCGACGACGGCGATGTCATTCATGGGAGACCTGCCTCTGTTCTGGTGCCCGGTGCGGGCAGCCGGTGCGGGAGGGGTGGGGAGAGGACGGGGAGGGTGACGGGGACGGGGGTGGTGACGGCCGCGGCGGTGGCGGTGGCGGCGGGTGTGCCGGTGGTGTGCCCGCGTGGCCGGGCCGGCGGGGAGGCTCCTGGGCCGGCCCGGACGAGGGCGGCCCGGTGCGCGTGCCTGCGCCGAACGGCCGCGGCGCCCACCAGTTCCATCCGCCGGCGAGCCGCATGAACGCCGGCACGAGGACACCGCGCACCAGGCTCGCGTCGAGCAGGACGCCCAGGCCCGCCCCGATCCCGAAGAACTGCAGGAGGGACACCCGGGAGGAGCCGAAGGCGAGGAGCGTGAAGGCGAGCAGGGCGCCCGCCGTCGTGACGATGCCGCCGGTGCGGGCCACGCCGGTCACGATCGCGTCGGCGGTGTCGTGTCCGGCGTCGTGCGCCTCCTTGATGCGGGCCAGGACGAAGACCTCGTAGTCGACCGAGAGCCCGAAGACGACGCAGAACAGCAGCACCGGCATGGTCGTGCTGAGCGGCCCGGGCGTGAACCCCAGCAGCGTCCGCAGGTGCCCGGACTGGAAGATCCACACCATGGCGCCGAGCACCGCGGCGAGGCTCAGGCAGTTCAGCGCGATCGCCTTCACCGGCAGCAGGAGGCTGCGGGAGAAGAGGAACAGCAGCAGGAACGTGGTGCCGGCGATCGCGGTCGCGGCGAGGGGCAGCCGCCGGGCGATGGTGTCCTTCGCGTCGACGAGCGCGGCGCTCGGGCCGCCGACGTGGATCTCGGTGTCCGCGGGCGTCGGCGTCCTGCGGATGGTGCGGACCAGGCGCTGGGCGGCGGCCGAGTGCGGGCCGGCCGAGGGCACCACCGAGAACAGCGCGGGAGCGTCGGGACCGGACGGCAGCAGGCGGGTCGCCGCGGAGCCCGGAGGGGCCACCCGGACGCCGTGCCGCCACACCCCGGACGGTCCGACGACCTCGGCCACGCCCGGCAGTGCGGACAGCCCGGGCGCGTAGTCGAGCGCGCTCCGGGGCGTGCTGCTGGTGAAGAACACCGTGAGGGCGTCGGCGCCGCCCCGGTCGAAGTCGCCGCGCAGCAGGTCACCGGCCTGACGGCTGGAGGTGGTCCGGGGCAGCGCCCGGTCGTCGGGGGTCGCGAACCCCGCGTGGGTGAACGGTGCCGCGAGCACCGCCAGCAGGGCCAGCACCGGCAGCGCGGCGAACACCGGGCGGTGTACGACGCACCGTGCCAGCCGCTCCCAGAACCGCGACGCGGAGCCGGCCCGGGTCCTGTGCCGCCAGGGCACCGCCCACGCGTTCACATGGGGGCCGAGCAACGCCAGCAGCGCCGGCAGCACCGTCACGGCGGCGACCGCGGCGAGGGCCACCACGGCGATGCCGGCGTAGGCGAAGGAGCGCAGGAAGTACGGCGGGAAGAGCAGCAGCGCCGCCAGCGCCGCACAGACCGTGGCGGCGCTGAAGAAGATGGTGTGGCCCGCGGCGCAGGCCGTGCGCCGGGCGGCCTCGCGGGGTTCGTGCCCGGCGGTCAGCTCCTCCCGGAACCGGGAGACGATCAACAGCCCGTAGTCGATGCCCAGGCCGAGCCCGAGCGCGGTGGTGAGGTTCAGCGCGAACACCGACACGTCGGTGACGCCGCCGATGAGGCTCAGGGCCAGCAGGGTCCCGCAGATCGCCAGCACGCCGATCAGCAGCGGCAGGGCCGCCGCCAGCACGCTGCCGAACACCAGGACCAGGAGCAGGAGGGTGCCGGGCAGGACGACGGCCTCGGCCCGTTTCAGGTCGGAGGCGGCCAGGTCCTGCATCTCCTGGTCGGCCAGGGCCGTGCCGCCCACGTGCACCGTGAGGGCCGACCGGCCGGACAGCGCCGCGCGTACCCGCTCGGCGCGCGGGCCGAGCTGTTCGCCGTCGCCGTCGACGTGCGCGACCAGCAGCGCCGAGCGGCCGTCGCGGCCGCGCAGCCGCGCCGGCCCGCCGCTCCAGTAGGAGGACACGTCGCTCACGTACGGCTGGGCGGCCAGGCGCCGGGTCAGTGCCCGTCCCTCGGTGCGCGCCGCCGGAGCGTCGACTCCGCCGTGGCGGGACCGCACGACGACGACCAGGTTCGCGGACGTGCCCTGGTACGGCGCGATCACGCGGGCCGCGAAGCGGGAGTCGCAGGCGGGGTCGTCGTAGCCCTGTGTCTTCAGCCGGCTCGTCGCCGACGAGCCGGCGACGAGCGACAGGACGAGGAAGCCGAGGGCGGCGAGCAGCACGCACCGGGGGTGACGGGTGGCGAAGGAGCCCAGCGAGCGGTACATCCCGCCTCCTTTCCGGTTCGTGTCCACGGCGGCGGGTCGCGGGGACGGTCGGCTGCCACCGTCCCCCGGGACCGCGGAGCCGCCCCAGCCCCGACTGTTCGTTACTTGACGGGGGGTGCGCCGCGCGGTATCGGGCGCCGCGCACCGGATCGGCGGAGGGCCGGGCCGCTCCCGTTTCGCGCACCTGTGCGAAGATCACGTGTCCCGTCGTCTCCGGCGGCGGGGACGACCAGGGGGTTGTTCCGGTACGCGGTACGGCGCCGCCCTCGACCAGCGCGCGCCGCCCGCCTCCCTGGTCCCGATCGAGCAGACCAGGGGGAGCACCGTTGTTCTCGTATCGAATACGCCGGGCCGCCGTGGCCGTGCTGTGCGCGGCGCCCATCGGGCTCGCGGCGCCGGTCGCACAGGCGGCGCCGCCCGCGCCGCCGCGCCCGGCCGCCGGGCAGGAGGCGCAGCAGGCCGCGCGGTTCTGGACCGCGCAGCGCATGGCCGGCGCACGGCCGCTGGACGCGGCGCGGCAGGCCCCGCCGGCGCCGGGCGGGCCGGCCGCCGCGCGCCGCCCCCAGGGCACGCTGTTCAAGGGGACGCGGCTGGTGGGGACGTTCTTCGGCTCGGACGGGCCGCGCGGCACCACCTGGCACTGCACCGGCAGCGTGATCGACACCAAGGTCCGGAACATCGTGCTCACCGCGGCCCACTGCGCGCTGAACATGAAGGGCGACTACATCTTCGTCCCGAAGTTCGTGAAGGGCGCGGCACCCGACCGGCAGCCGTACGGCATCTTCCACATCCAGCGGATCTTCATCGACCCCCGGTACGTGCCCGACCGCGGCTCGTCCACCACCAAGAAGGCCGCCTCCGACCTGGACACCGCGTTCGCCCGGGTCTCGGTCAACCAGCGGGGGCAGTCCCTGCAGGACGCGGTGGGCGGCGGGCTGACCTTCACCCGGCCCGCCGGCTACAAGCTGCGGAACGTCACCGTCGTCGGCTACCCCTCCCACCGGCACAACAGCGCCGGACGCGCCGTCAAGTGCACCGTCCCGACCACGCAGTTGCGCGGCTACCGGCAGCTGTCGATGACCTGCGGCGGCTACTACGGCGGGGTGTCCGGCAGCCCGTGGATCACCGACTACAAGGACGACGCCCGCACCGGGCACGTCATCGGCAACCTCGGCGGCTACAACGGCGGCGGCAACGACGCGAGCGTCGACTACATCAGCTACGCCACCGCGTTCGGCGCCGACGCCGCGAACCTCCTCGCCGACGCCGTCGCCGACCAGGCCCCGCCCGCCGACCTGCCGCCGTACCGGGGTGTGAAGGGCACGCTGCCGGGCGGCGCGGCACGCTGGCGCAAGGCCGTGCTCATGGCCTCCGGCGACTACACCGGCGACTCGCGCGGGGACCTGCTCGTGGTCTGGTCCGACGGCGCGGTCACCCTGCAGCCGGGCGACGGCAGGGGCGGCTTCGGCGCCGAGAAGCAGCTGCGGAAGGCCAACTCCACCTGGACCCGGGCCCGGGCCGTGACCGGCGGCACCTTCACCGGCGGCGGCCGGGCCGGGCTGCTGGTGCGCTGGTCCGACGGCGCGGTCACCCTCTACCCGCAGCCCGGGCCGTCCGGCCTGGGCCGGGAGATCCGGATGGCGCCGGCCGGCTCCGCGTGGAAGAACGCCGTCCAGCTCGCCGCCGGCCCGTTCCGTGCGGACGGCGGGACCGGCCTGCTGGTGCGCCGGGCCGACGGCTCGCTCACCCTGTACGACCGGATCGGGGCCGGCGGCTTCGGCACCGGCACCCCGCTCCTCGGGGCGAGCGCCACCTGGACCAAGGCCGCCCTGCTGGCCGGCGGCGACTTCGACGGCACGGGCACCGGCGACCTGCTGGTGCGCTGGGCCGACGGCACGCTCGACACGTACGCCGGCACCTCGCCCGCCGGGCTCGGCACCAGGACCCGGCTGCGCGGGCCCAACAGCCTCTGGCCGCACGCGCAGGTGCTGACGGCCGGCGCCCTCCGGCACGCCCGCGCCCTCGACGACCTGGTCGTGCGCTGGTCCGACGGGGAGACCACGCTGTACGCCGACACCGGCACCAAGGCCCTCGGCACCGAGTACACGCTGGTCCACCCCGGCACCTGACACCCGGCGCCGGTGCGGGAACGGCCGTCTGGCGCAGTCCGCCCTGCGGGCCGCGCCGCCCCTGTGCCACCGTGCCGTCATGGGTGACCTCTTTCTCGTCCGGCACGGGGAGACCGAGTGGTCGCGGTCCGGGCGGCACACCGGCTGGACCGACGTACCCCTCACCGAGCACGGGCGGGAGGAGGCGCGCCGGCTGGTGCCGCTGATCCGCTCCCACCGGATCGGGGCGGCCTTCGTCAGCCCCCTGCAGCGGGCCCGGGAGACCGCCGAGCTCATCGGGATCCCGGACGCGCGGGTCGACACCGACCTGCGCGAGTGGGACTACGGCGGCTACGAGGGGGTGACCACCCCGGAGATCCAGCGGAGCCGGCCCGGCTGGTTCCTGTTCACGGACGGGGTCGCGCCCGGGCCGCCGGACCACCCGGGCGAGACTCCGGAGCAGGTCGGGGAGCGCGCCGACCGGATGCTGGCCAAGGCCGACGCCGCGCTCGCGAGCACCGAGGGCGTCGTCGTGCTGATCGCCCACGGCCACTTCCTCCGTGTGCTCACCGCCCGCCGCCTGGGCCTGCCGCCCCGGCACGGTGCCCTCTTCCAGCTCGCGACCGGCACCCTGTGCCGCCTGGGCACCGAACACGACCGGCCGGTGGTGGCGGGGTGGAACATCCGGCCCCGGGAGTGAGGGGGCGGCAACGGCGACACGGCCGGACCGCACGCCGTCCGCGCGGAGCCCCGGCCGGCAGCGCGATGCCGCGGGACCCGCCGTGTCAGAGGCGGGCCGTACTCTGCGGAGGGGCCGTCCGTCCGGCGGTTCCGTGGAGCGAGCGGTACCGGAAGGAGTCTCCCGTGACCCGACCGCCGACCGCCGCGCAGCGGCGGCTGATCGAGAGCGCCGACCCGGTCACCGGCCGGCTGCGCGGTACCGAGGCCCAGCTCGCGGCGCTGGTGAAGCGGGGGCTGGCCTTCCGGCACCCTCGGCCGCCGCACGACCACTTCCTCACCCCGGCGGGCCACCGGATCCGTGAGGCGGTGCCCGGGACACCGGCCGGGCCCGCGCCGGACACCGGGGTGTTCACCGCCCGTGTCGGCGGCGAGGAGGAGCCGCCCGGCACCGGTCCGGCCCGGCGGCGCCAGGTGCACAGCGCCTGGCAGGGGCTGCTGGAGCTGCGCCGGATGACGAATCCCGACGGCGCCGCGGACCGGCCCTGCGGATGGGAGCGCACGCACCTGGTGCGGGCCGCCGCGCTCGCGCTGGAGGCCGCCGGGCACCCTCCGGCGGGCGGGGACGCGGACGGCTACCGGGTCCGGGCGACCCCGCAGCCCGAGGCCGTCGCGGTGTACGCGCCGGACGCCCGGGCCCTGGCGGACTGCGCGGCCACCCTGGAGCGGGCCGGCTGGCAGGCCGGCGAGTACACCGAGCCCCGGACGAGGGCGCGCTATCTGCTGGCCTCGCCGCGCCGGGTGTGACCGGCGTGTCAGGATCGGTCGACCGCAGAACCGCACGCGAGAAGGGCAAGCAGTGGCCGAACCGTTTTCCGTCCGTGTGACCGTCCGCGGATACGAGACCGATGTCCAGGGACACCTCAACCAGGCGGTGTACCTCAACTACGCGGAGCACGCCCGCTGGTCGCTGCTCCAGGCGGCCGGGATCAGCCAGGCCCGGCTGCTGTCCCGGGGCGTGGGCCCGGTGGCGCTGGAGACGAACATCCGCTACCTGCGGGAACTGCTCGCCGGTGACGAGGTCGACGTCACGTGCGTGTTCGAGTGGGGTGGCGGCAAGACCTTCCGGATCCGGCAGGAAGTCCTCAAAACCGACGGCACCGTGGCGGCCGAGGTCACCGCGGTGGGCGGCCTGCTGAACCTCGCGGAGCGCAAACTGGTGGCGGACCCGCGGGAGGTGTTCAAGGAACTGACGACGGACGTCACCCTGTTCGGCCTGTAGCCGCCGGCGGCCCACGGCACATCGGCGTGCGGGCATGCGCCGCGGGTGGGATGCTTCCGGGTCATGTCCGCACGTCGCGTCAAGCCCAGCCTGTACATCTCCGTCGACATCGAGGCCGACGGCCCCATTCCCGGGCCGTACTCGATGCTCAGCCTCGGCGCGGCGGTCGCCGGGGTGCAGGACGCCGCCGGTTTCACGGCCGCCGACCCCGAGGAGCGGACCTTCTACCGCGAACTGTGCCCGATCAGCGAGGAGTTCGTGCCCGAGGCGCTGGCGGTGAGCGGTCTCGACCGGGCCCGGCTGGCCGCCGGAGGAGCCGAACCGGCCGTGGCGCTCGCGGAGTTCGCCGCGTGGGTGCGGGAGGTGAGTGCGGGCGCGCAGCCGGTGATGTGCGGCTACCCGGCGTCGTACGACTGGACGTTCCTGTACTGGTACCTGATCCGCTTCACCGGCTCCAGCCCGTTCGGGCACTCGGGGTGCCTGGACCTGAAGACGCTGTACGCGACGAAGGCCCGGCTGCCGCTGCGGGCGGTGGCGAAGGGCACCATGCCCCGCGCGCTGCTGTCCCGCCGCCGGCACACGCACCACGCCCTGGACGACGCGATCGAGCAGGCGGAGCTGCTGGCCAACCTCATGAAGTGGCCGGGGGCCGCGGCGTCTTCGCCCGCTCCCCCGGCCCCGTAACTCCCGGCCGTCGGTCTCAGTGCGCAGCGGCGATCTCCTCCCCCGCCTCCATGGGATGGGTGACGTCGTGGGCCTCGCGGCCCTTGCCCAGGTGGTTGAAGAGCAGGTTCAGGACGACGGCCGTGACGCAGCCGGTGGAGATGCCCGAGTCCAGGACGATCTTCGCGGTCTCGGGGAACGCGTGGTAGAACCCGGGCGCGGTGATCGGGATGATGCCGACCGCGAGGGACACGGCGACGATCAGGACGTTGTTGTCCCTGTCGAGGCCGGCCCGGACCAGGGTCTGGATGCCGCTCGCGGCGACCGACCCGAACAGCACGACACCGGCGCCGCCGAGGACCGGGCGGGGGACGACCGCGATGAGCGAGGCGGCCATCGGGCACAGGCCCATCAGGACCAGGAAGCCGCCGCCGGTCGCGACGACGTACCGGCTGCGGATCCTGGTCATGGCGACCAGGCCGATGTTCTGGGCGAAGGCGCTGCACATGAAGCCGTTGAACAGCGGGCTGATCGCCGAGCCGAGGGTGTCGGCGCGCAGACCGGCGGCGATGGTCCGCTCGTCGGCGGGGCGTTCAACGATCTCGCCGAGCGCGAGCATGTCGGCGGTCGACTCGGTCATCGAGACCACCATGACCACGCACAGGGAGAGGATGGCGGCCAGCTGGAACTGTGGGGCGCCGAAGTGGAACGGGGTCGGGAAGCCGACCACGTCCGCGTCGGCGACCGGGCCGAAGTCCGTCACGCCGAACGGGATCGCGATCAGCGTGCCGGCGATCAGGCCGAGCAGGACGGCGATCTGCTTGACGAAGCCACGGGTGAAGCGGCGCAGCAGCAGGACGATCAGCAGGGTGACGCCGGCGAGGGTGAGGTAGGTGGTCGAACCGTAGTCGTCGGCCCTGGGGTCGGGGCCCTGGGCCCAGCCGAACGCGACGGGGAGCAGGGACACGCCGATCAGGGTGATGACGGATCCGGTGACGACCGGCGGGAAGAAGCGGATCGCCTTGCTGAAGAAGGGCGCGGCGAGGAAGCCGAGGAGGCCGGCGACGACGACCGCGCCGAAGATGACCGGCAGGGCGTCGGACTTGTCCTCGGTGGAGGCGACGATCGCCGTCATGGGGGCGACACCGGCGAAGGTGACGCCGTTGACGAAGGGCAGCCGGGCGCCGATCTTCCAGAAGCCGAGCGTCTGGAGGAAGGTGGCGAGGCCGGCGGTGAACAGGCAGGCACCGGTGAGGAAGGTCAGGTCGGTCGCGGACAGGCCTATGGCCGCGCCGACGATGAGCGGTGGGGCGACGACCCCGGCGTACATGGCGGCCACGTGCTGCAGACCGCTGGTCGCCATTTTGAGGGCGGGGAGTTTCTCGTCAACTGGATGGGCGGCCACGGCGGCTCCTCCGGGCGGGTAACACGTCGTAGGCGACGCGGGTTTCATGGAGGTGGTGCGTGTGGTCGTGCGGGACCGTGACGGGGGTGGCGCTCGAGCGGTGGGGCGGTGTGGGGGTGACCGTCTCCGGGGTGCGTGCGGGCGCACGCGCCCCGGAGCCGGCGTGCCGTGGATCCCGCTCGGATCCACGGTCCCGGCCGGGAGCCGTCCCTCCCGGCCGGAGTCCTGGGGAGACCCGGTGCGGATCAGGCCTGCGCGGCGATGCGGGCCAGGCGCTGGGCCTCCGCGCGGGTGGTGGCCGCGACGGCGTCCTCGTCGACGGTGAGCAGGCGGCCGTTCTCCACGATCTGCCGGCCGTTGACGAAGGAGGCGGTGACCGGGGCCGCGGCGCCGAAGACCAGCGCGGTGACCGGGTCGACGATGGAGGCGTGGGCGAGGGTGTCCATCTTCCACAGCACCAGGTCGGCGAGCTTGCCGGGCTCCAGCGAGCCGATCTGCCCGGCCCGGCCGAGCACCCGGGCGCCGCCGTGGGTGCCGAGCCGCAGCGCCTGCCGGGCGTTGAGGGCGGCCTCGCGGTGCGCGCCGAGCCGGTTGATCAGCAGGGCGTTGCGCAGTTCGGTGTGGAGTTCGCCGGACTCGTTGGAGGCGGTGCCGTCGACGCCGAGGCCGACCGGGACGCCCGCCTGGAGCATGTCGGGGACGCGGGCGATGCCGGCCGCGAGGCGGGCGTTGGACGACGGGCAGTGCGCGACGCCGGTCTTCGTGCGGGCGAACGCGGCGATGTCGGAGTCGGTCATGTGGACGCAGTGCGCCATCCACACGTCCTCACCGAGCCAGCCGGTGGACTCGAAGTAGTCGGTGGGGCCCATGCCGAACAGCTCGTGGCAGAACTTCTCCTCCTCCACCGTCTCCGAGCCGTGGGTGTGCAGCCGTACGCCGAGGCGGCGGGCCAGCTCGGCGCCCTCGCGCATGAGTTCGGTGGAGACGGAGAACGGCGAGCAGGGGGCCACGGCCACCTGGGTCATCGCGTCGAAGGAGGCGTCGTGGTGCTGCTTGACGGTCTCCTCGGTGGCGGCGAGGGCGTCCTCGAGGGTCTCGACGGCGAAGTCCGGCGGCAGGCCGCCGTCCTTCTCGCTGCGGTCCATCGAGCCGCGGGCCAGGGTGAACCGTACGCCCATCCCGGCGGCGGCCCGGATGATGGAGCCGGACAGGTCGCCGGAGCCGTGCGGGTAGACGTAGTGGTGGTCCATGGCGGTGGTGACTCCGCCGCGGGCCATCATGGCGAGGGACCCCTGGGCGGCGGCGTACGTCATCTGCTCGTCGATGCGCGCCCAGGTGGGGTAGAGCGCGACCAGCCAGTCGAACAGGTTGTGGTCGGTGGCCAGGCCCCGGGTGATCCACTGGTAGAAGTGGTGGTGGGTGTTGACCAGACCGGGCGTGGCCAGATGGCCGCTCGCGTCGATCCGGCGCACCACGTTCTCCAGGCCCTCGGGGGCCTTGCCCGCGCCGACCGACTCGATCCGGTTGCCGGCGAGGACGAGGTGTCCGGAGGCGTACTCCGTGTCGCCCGCGTCCACGGTGGCGATCGCGCAGTTCTCGATGACGATGCGCTGGGCTGCCGATGGTGCCATCGTGCTTCCTTGTCTTTCAGTGGCGGACCCGTGGACAGAGGGACCGAAGGGGGTGTCCACGGGGAGGGCACGGCAGGACCCTAGGAGGATTTGAGTGCCGGGGCGGGTTGGCGGCCCCGGGTGCCGAAGTGGTGGAAGAAGAGGTTGAGCAGGACCGCGGCGAGCGCGCCCGCGCTGATGCCGGAGCCGAGCACGGTCTGCGCCCAGGCCGGGAAACCGGCGTAGAAGGTCGGCGCGGCCGGCGGGACGATGCCGGCGCCGCCGAGAACCGGCATGGGGGCCGGGGAGACGACCGCGCCGAGGACCGGGAAGGCGCCGAGGACGAGCAGGGTGGCGCCGGCGACGGCGACGACGTACCGGCTGCGCACCCGGGTGAGGGAGACGACGCCGACGTTCTGGGCGAAGGCGGAGGTGGGGATGAGCGGAGGAGTGACCACGCCCGCGTACATGGCGGCGATGTGCTGGAGCGCGGCGGGGACGAGCCGCGAGAGGTGGAGCTTCTCGTCCACCGGGTGCACGGACGTGACGGCGTCCTCGGTGTGCACCGGCGGGGTGGGACAGGGGGCGGTGTCGGGCCCCTTCGCTGGCTGTGCCATTTCGTTCCCTCCGGTGTGGCGGGCCCCCGGCCCGGGTGGCGGGGCCGGGGGCGCGCGTCCCGCGTCAGAGGTTGGTCATGTCGACCGGGATCCGGGCCTCACAGCCGTCCCGCAGGATGGTGGCCTCGATGAGGCCGTAGGGGCGGTCGGCGGCGAAGTAGACCTCGTTGTCGTTCTTGAGACCGAACGGCTCCAGGTCCACCAGGAAGTGGTGCTTGTTCGGCAGCGAGAAGCGGACCTCGTCGATCTCGCTGCGGTTGTTGATGATCCGCGAGCCCATCTGGTACAGGGTCTGCTGCAGCGAGAGGGAGTAGGTCTCGGCGAAGGCCTGGAGCATGTGCTTCCTGACCTGCTCGTAGGACTTCTCCCAGTGGGGCATCTTCTGCTCGTCGTCGGTCCAGTTGAACCGCCAGCGGCCGGAGACCTGGGTGGCCAGGATGCGGTCGTACGCCTCCTGGAGGGTGGTGTACTTGTCCTTGACGTAGCCCCAGAACTCGGAGTTGGTCGAGTTCATCACGACCAGGTCCTTCAGGCCGGAGACGACCTCCCACTGCTCACCGTCGTAGGTGATCTGGGTGAGGCGGGTCTCCTGGCCCTTGCGGACGAAGGAGTGCTTGACCTCGTCGGCGCCGATGAACCTGCTGTTGGCGTCGGAGGTCTCGATCCGCTCCCAGGCGTACTCCTCGATGCGGATGCGGGCCTGGTGGATCGGCTCCTGGCTGGTGACGAAGTGCCGGGCCAGGTGGATGCCGAACTGCTCGGCGGACTCGATGCCGTACTCCTTGGCGAACGCGTACACCGTGTTCTTGGTGGTGTCGGTCGGCAGGACGTTGGCGTTGGAGCCGGAGTAGTGGACCTCCTCCATGTCGCCGCTCAGCGCGACGGAGACGTTGAGGTCCTTGATGTGGTGGGTGGCGCCGTCCCGCGTGATCTTGACGACTCGGTTCTCGGCCTTGCCGTACTGGTTCTGTCCCAGGATCACAGGGCGGGCAGGGCGGGAATTGACGGTCATTTAGCTAGCTCCCTCGGTAAACGGAGTAGCCGAACGGGTTGAGCAGCAGCGGTACGTGGTAGTGCTCGCCCGGTACGACGGCGAACGTGATCGCCACCTCCGGGAAGAACACCGCCGGTCCGCTGTCCCGATTCGCGGGGGCGTCCTGCTGCGCATCGGCTTGCTTCTTCGCAGTTTTCGCTTCGAAGTACGCCTCGACGGCGAAGTCGAGCCGTACGTGGGTGGTGCCCTCCGGCAGGTCCGGAAGGTCCTTGCACCGGCCGTCGGCGTCGGTCGCGGAGCCGCCGAGCGCCTGCCAGTCCGTCTCCCGGCCGCTGCGGGCCGACAGGTGGACGGCGACGCCCTCGGCGGGGCGGCCGAGCGAGGTGTCCAGGATGTGCGTGGACACGGAGGCGGTGGTGCTGGTGCTCATGGTGTCAGGCGTCCTCTTCGACGAGTCGGGCCAGTCGGATGCGGTTGATCCTGCCCAGCTCGGTGCGGACGATCTCCCGCTCCTGCTCCGGCGCGTTGCCGATCCGCTCCTTGACCGCGTCGCGCATCTGCTCGCCGGTCCGGCCGGTGGCGCAGATGAGGAAGACATGGCCGAACTTCTCCTGGTAGGCCAGGTTCAGTTCGAGCATCTCCGCCTTGAGCTCCTCGGCGGCGCCGGCCATGCCGGCCTGCTCCCGCGCGGAGGCCGGGTCGCCGGGCTTGGGGCGCCCGATCGGCGGGTGCCCGGCCATCGCCTCCTGAAGGTCCTCGGTGCTCAGCTCGGCCATGGCGGCGTCGCTGGCGGTGTACAGGTCCTCCGCGGTGGCGTAGGGGCGGGCGGCGAGCAGTCGCCGGGCCCACTCGGTGGAGGCGCACGCCTCGTGGAGGGCGGCGGAGGCCGCGCTCTCCTCCAGGGCGTTGAACCGGGCCAGGCCCGGGGGCGTGGAAGTCGAAGTCACGGGAGCCTCCGTGGCCGGATTCGGCCTTCGTGCTGAACGGGCTGCGAACAGCTAACGCCCTCCGAAACACGGCGTCAACACTTTGTTGAAAATTCCGCGTAACAACGCGGATTCCGCAGGCCCCGCTCGCTCAGGCGCCCTTCTCCCGGTTGAGGTAGTTGTAGACGGTGAAGCGGCTCACCCCGAGCGCGCTCGCCACGGTCTCCACACCGTGCCGCACCGCGAAGGCGCCGCGCGCCTCCAGTATCCGCACGATCTCCTGCTTGGACTTGCGGTCCAGGTCGGCCAGCGGCTTGCCGCGCCTGCGCTCCATGGCGGCCAGGATGTGGTCGAGGGAGTCGGCCAGCTGGGGCAGGCGTACGGCGACGACGTCGACGCCCTGCCAGGCGAGGACGACATCCTCGGCGCCGGCCTCGTCGGGCGGGAGGATCTCCCCGCCCATGGCGTCGACCAGCGGTTTCACAGCCGCGATGAACGCCTCGTCCCCGGTCCCGGTCACTGTCTCCCCTCCTCGATCACATTGACCTGGAGCGAGACCCGGGTCGCGCCGGCCTCCAGCGTCCTGCGCAGCAGGGCGTCCACGGCCGTGAGCACCGCGTCGGCACCGCCCTCCGCGGTGTTGCCGAACGGACCGACGTCCACCGCGTCCAGCTGCGCCGCCTCGACGACCTCGCGGGCGACCAGCGCGTGCGCGGGCGCCTCGTCCAGATCGAAGGGCTCGGTCGTGAACTCCACTCTCAGTCGCACTGTGCCCCCATGGCATCTGTTCCGGCCCGCTGCGTGCCGGCGGGCCGGCGATCGGGGCCGGTGAGCGACCCGACCGCTTGGTGAGACCTTAACGGACACGCGTGCGTGCACCGCTGCCCCGAGGGCGTCCCCGCCGCTCCCCGCGACGCGCCCCGCCGAATCCGTGCCCTCCGGCGCGACGGACCCGCCGTCCGGCCGCGTAGAGCAGACGACGGATTCGTTCGAGGAGGGGACTGCACAGTGACAGTGCGTGCACGAAAGGGGGCGCTGCGGAGCGCCAGGGGTACGGCGATCGCGGCGGCGGTGACGGCCGCGCTGACCGCGTCGCAGGCGCCGGGGGCGGTCCCGGCCGGGGCCTCGGATCCGGCGCCGAAGGCGGCATCCGCCGAGCACGGCCCCAGCGTGTCCGGCGACACGCCCTACCGCACCGCTCTTCCCCCGCTGCGGACCCGGAACAAGGGCTCGGCCACGGGTGTGCCGGGCGGCGCCCTGCCCGCGAGCGTGTTCGACGCGTACCGGCGGGCCGAGGCGGAGCTGGCGCGCACCACGCCCGGCTGCCGGCTGCGCTGGCAGCTGCTGGCCGCGATCGGGCAGGTGGAGTCGGGGCAGGCGCGGGGCGGCCGGGTGACCTCGGACGGTACGACCGTGTCGCCCATCCTCGGTCCCCGGCTGACGGGCGGCGCCTTCGCCGTCGTACCGGACACCGACGGCGGCGCCTACGACGGGGACACGGAGTACGACCGCGCGGTCGGCCCCATGCAGTTCATCCCGTCGACCTGGGCCCGCTGGGGCGCGGACGGCAATGGTGACGGGCGGGCGGACCCGGACAACGTGTACGACGCGGCGCTGGCCGCCGGCCGCTACCTGTGCGCGGGCGGCCGGGACCTGTCGGACCCCGCCGAGCTGGACCGGGCGATCCTCGGCTACAACCACTCGGAGGCCTATCTGCGCACGGTCACGGCCTGGTACGCGTACTACCTGACCGGGCACCGCGTGGTGCCGGACGCGTCCGGCGAGTCCCGGGACCGGCCGGAGCCGTCCCGTACGAAGCCCCCGAAGCCCTCGCCGAAGCTCTCGCCGGAGCCGTCCAAGGACCGGAAGCCGAGCCCGGGCCCGTCGCGCAGGCCGTCGACGCCGCCCGCCGCTCCCTCCCCCACCCCGTCCCGTACGCCCGGCGTGCCCCAGGAGCCGGAAACGCCGCGCGTCCCCGTCCCCGAACCCACCCTCACACTGCCCGGCGGCGGCGTGCTGCCCGACGCGGGACCACTGACCAGCGACAGCTAGCGTCGGCAACGGCTGGAAAACGATCGGAGTCGCCCCCTCCACAACCGCGGATACTCGGCGGTAATGTCGCCACCCGCCGGGAGCACAGGACCGGCGGGTGAGTGCGAAGGGGCCCTCATGGCGACGGACATGCCTGCGGAGACGGAGGCCGCCGACGAGCGTTGGCAGCGTATGTGGAGCCACCGCGAGCAGTTGCTCAAGGTGGCCCGGCGCCGCTCGATGAGCCCGGAGGACGCCGAGGACGCCGTGCACGAGGCGATGCTCAGGGCCGCGGAGCGCGCGGACCTCGACGACGAGCGGCTCGGCGCCTGGCTGACGACGGTGACGATGCGGCTGTGCGTCGACCGGTACCGGCAGGTCAACCGCGAGGCCGAGGTCGGCAGCCGCCCCACGCTCGTCGCACCGGGCCCCGTGCCCGTCGAGGAGGCGGTGTGCGACCGGGCCGAGGCGAAATGGCTCGCCGTGCGCAGCGGCGAGCTGCCCGCCCGGCAGGCGGAGGCGCTCCGGCTGAAGTCCGAGGACCTGGACGTGAGCCAGGTCGCCGTGCGGATGGGGCTCAGCTACCGGACCGTCGAGTCGCTGCTCGCCCGGGCCCGGCGGACGCTGCGCGCCTCGCTGGCCGGGACGCTCGGGCTCGTCCTGTTCCTGATCGGGCGCGGGCGGCCGCGCGGGGGCGGGAGGGTGCAGGCCGTGGCGGTCACCTCGACGGCGGCGACCCTGGCGGTGGCGGGCCTGATGCTGCCGTACGCACTGGACGGGGACGGTGGCGGGACCGTTCCCACCCCACGGCAGCCGGCGGTGTCCGGCGCGGCGCAGGTGCTGCGGACCGGCAGCGGCATGCGGGTGCGCGCACCGGAGACACGCAGGCCGTCCGCGGCGGCTCCGAGTCGGGCGGCGACTCGGCCGTCCGCCGCGGAACCCGTCGTACCGCTGTCCGTGCCACCCCTGCCGGAGGTCTCCTCGCCTGCCCTTCCCACGCTGCCGGTGGCGCCCTCGGTGCCGTCCGTGCCACCCGTGCCACCCGTGCCATCGGTCCCGACGGTCCCGACGGTCCCCTCGGCACCGTCGCTCCCGTCCGTCTCACTCCCCGTGCCCACCCCGAGCGTGCCTTCCCCGGAGCTGCCGTAACAGGCCGTGCACACGTCCGAAAAAAATTCGCGGTCGCCGCGACGGACGCCCCGCCCCTCCCCGTAGAGCAGATGTCGGAGCTGCTCCACGGGCGAAGGGTGGAACCGGATGGGTGTCGAGATCTGTGTGGAAGGGCTGAGCAAGTCCTTCGGCCACCAGGTCATCTGGCAGGACGTCTCGCTGACGTTGCCGGCCGGGGAGGTGTCGGTGATGCTCGGCCCCTCGGGGACGGGCAAGTCGGTGTTCCTCAAGACGCTCGTCGGGCTGTTGAAGCCGGAGCGCGGCTCGGTGAAGGTCGCGGGCCGGGACATCACCCGCCTGCGTGAGCACAACCTGTACGAGGTGCGGAAGCTGTTCGGCGTGCTGTTCCAGGACGGCGCGCTGTTCGGCTCGATGAACCTGTACGACAACATCGCCTTCCCGCTGCGCGAGCACACCCGCAAGTCCGAGAGCGAGATCCGGCGCATCGTGCTCGGGAAGATGGACATGGTCGGGCTGATCGGCGCCGAGGGAAAGCTGCCCGGCGAGATCTCCGGCGGTATGCGCAAACGGGCCGGGCTGGCCCGCGCCCTGGTCCTCGACCCGGAGATCATCCTGTTCGACGAGCCGGACTCGGGCCTGGACCCGGTGCGCGTCGCCTATCTCAACCAGCTCATCGTCGATCTCAACGCACAGATCGACGCGACCTTCCTGATCGTCACGCACGACATCGCATCGGCCCGTCAGGTGCCCGACAACATCGGGCTGCTGTTCCGGCGCGAGCTGGTGATGTTCGGGCCGCGCGAGGAGCTGCTGACCAGTGACGAGCCCGTCGTCCGGCAGTTTCTGAACGGCCGGATGCAGGGGCCGATCGGCATGGCGGAGGAGAAGGACGCGGCGCAGGTCGAGCAGGAGCTGGCCGGGATCGACGACGGCACGGCCGACGCGCTGCCACCCCGCCTGCTGCCCAGCCCCGGCATCACCCGCCCGCCCCGCTGGGAGGCGATCGCCAGACGCGAGGCCCAGCTGCACGGGACGGAGGTGAACAGCGCATGAGGCTCTCCCCGACGGGTGCGCTCCGGCAGTCGGGCAACCTGTTCGCGATGGCGCTGGACGTCGCCCGAACCGTGCCCCGACGGCCCTTCCAGGCGAGGGAGTTCATCCAGCAGGCGTGGTTCGTCGCGAGCGTCACGATCCTGCCGACGGCGCTGGTGTCGATCCCCTTCGGGGCGGTCATCGCGCTCCAGATCGGCAGTCTGACACGGCAGTTGGGTGCGCAGTCCTTCTCCGGTGCCGCGTCCGTGCTCGCCGTCCTGCGCGAGGCCTCGCCGATCGTCACGGCCTTGCTGATCGCGGGTGCGGGCGGTACGGCGATCTGCGCGGACCTCGGGGCGCGCAAGATCCGGGACGAGATCGACGCGATGCAGGTGCTCGGCATCGACCCGGTCCACCGGCTCGTCGTACCGCGCGTACTGGCCTCCATGGTCGTGGCCGTGCTGCTCAACGGCCTGGTCTCGGTGGTCGGTGTCGCGGGCGGATATTTCTTCAACGTCATCCTCCAGAACGGCACGCCGGGCGCCTACCTGGCCTCCTTCACGACGCTCGCCCAGCTGTCCGACCTGTGGGCGGCCGAGATCAAAGCGCTGGTGTTCGGGGCGATCGCGGCGATCGTCGCCTCGTACAAGGGGCTCACCGCGAAGGGCGGCCCGAAGGGCGTGGGCGACGCCGTGAACCAGTCCGTGGTGATCACCTTCATGTTGCTGTTCGTGACCAACTTCGTGATGACCGCGGTGTACTTCCAGGTCGTCCCGCAGAGGGGTTAGCCGATGAGACTTCTCGACCGCCCCTTGCGCTCACTCGAAGAGCTGGGCACCCAACTGTCCTTCTACGGCCGCTCACTGGCGTGGACGGGCCGCACCCTGCGCCGCTACAAGAAGGAGATCCTGCGGCTGCTCGCCGAGGTGAGCTTCGGGCGCGGCGCGCTCGCCGTCGTGGGCGGAACGGTCGGCGTGATCGCCTTCCTGTCCTTCTTCACCGGCACCGAGGTCGGTCTCCAGGGCTACGCGGCCCTCAACCAGCTCGGCACCTCCAACTTCGTGGCGTTCCTGTCGGCGTACTTCAACACGCGGGAGATCGCCCCGCTGGTGGCCGGACTCGCCCTGTCCGCGACGGTCGGCGCCGGCTTCACCGCGCAGCTCGGCGCGATGCGGATCAGCGAGGAAACCGACGCGCTGGAGGTGATGGGCGTCCCGTCGCTGCCGTTCCTGGTGACGACGAGGATGATCGCCGGCTTCGTCGCCGTGATCCCGCTGTACGTGGTCGGTCTGCTCTCCTCGTACTTCGCCGCCCGCACGATCACCACCGGCTACTACGGGCAGTCCACGGGCACCTACGACCACTACTTCCAGCAGTACCTGCCGCCGGTGGACGTGCTCTGGTCCTTCGGCAAGGTGATCGTCTTCGCCGTGCTGATCATCCTGGTGCACTGCTACTACGGCTATTACGCGAGCGGCGGCCCGGCGGGCGTCGGCGTCGCGGTGGGCCGGGCGGTGCGGACGTCGATCGTCGCCGTCAACGTCCTGGACTTCTTCCTGAGCCTCGCGATCTGGGGCGCCAACACGACCGTACGGATCTCGGGGTGAGGCGGGTGAGAGTGCTGAGACTAAGGCTGTACGGCATCGCGTTCCTCGTCGTGCTCGCACTGCTGCTGTCGCTCGCGGTGGCCGTCTACCAGCAGGCGTTCGTGTCCGTCGTACGGGTCACCCTGGAGGCCGACACCCTCGGCAACCAGCTCGATCCGCGCGCCGACGTCAAGCTGCGCGGGCTGCTGGTCGGCGAGGTGCGGAGCGTGCACGCCGACGGCACGAAGGCGACCCTCGACATCGCGCTCAGGCCGGAGTACGTCACGGACATCCCCGCGGACGTGCACGCGCGGCTGCTGCCCAAGACCCTGTTCGGCGAGAAGTACGTCGACCTCGTCGCTCCCGCCCGGTCCACGGCCCGGCCGATCCGCGCCGGCGACGTCATCACCCAGGACCGCACGAAGGTCGGCATCGAGGTGCAGCAGCTGATGAACGACCTGCTGCCGCTGCTCCGCACGGTCAGGCCGGCCCAACTCAACGCCACTCTCTCGGCCTTCGCCACCGCGCTGGAGGGCCGCGGCGACCGGATCGGCGACAACCTGACCCGGGTCGAGGGCTATCTGCGCCGCCTCGACCCCCACCTGCCGTCGATCAAGGAGGACATCGCGCGCTTCGCCGACGTCGCCGAGGTCTACGGCGACGCCACGCCCGACCTGATGCGCGTCCTGCGCAACACGGTCACCACCAGCCGCACGATCGTGGAGAAGCAGGACCAGCTGGCCGCAGGGCTCCGCTCGACCGCTGCCGTGGCGGGCACGGCGAACGACTTCCTGTCCGAGAACGGCGACCGGCTCATCACCCTGGGCCGGGTCTCGCGCCCCACGCTGGAGCTGTTCGCCCGCTACTCCCCCGAGTATCCGTGCCTGTTCCAGGGCCTGGTCCGGCAGGAGAAGGCGTCGGAGGACGCGTTCCGGGGCGGCGAGATGCGGATCACCCTCGAGGTCGTCCGGCCGCAGGGGGCGTACCGGCCCGGTGAGGAGCCGGTCTACGGCGAGCGATCCGGTCCCGACTGCCGTGGCCTGCCGCATCCGCGGGTGCCCGGCCCGAAACCCCGTCTCGACGACGGTACGACCGCCCGGAGTTCCGGCGGCGCGCTCCCCAAAGGTGCCGACGTGTCCGCCACAAAGGCCGAGCAGCGGGCCGTCGGCTCACTCGTGGCCCCCGCCATGGGTGTCCCCGCGGACGAGGTGCCGCCCGTTGCGACCCTGCTGTTCGGGCCGCTCGCGCGCGGAACGGCGGTGAGTGTCGCATGAGCAGGTCAGGAGCCCGGCGGACCGCCGCCCCACTGATGAAGTTCGGTCTCTTCGCGCTGGTGACGATCGCGGCGACGGCCCTGCTGGCCGCGACCATCGTCAATGTCTCGTTCACCCCGAGGAACAGCTACCACGCGGTCTTCAGCGACGTCACCGGGCTGGAGACCGGCGACGACATCCGGGTGGCCGGCGTACGGGTCGGGGAGGTCGAGGACA
This sequence comes from Streptomyces sp. NPDC046881, assembly GCF_040645015.1. Lineage (NCBI taxonomy): Bacteria > Bacillati > Actinomycetota > Actinomycetes > Kitasatosporales > Streptomycetaceae > Streptomyces > Streptomyces sp. NPDC046881. The sequence continues at coordinate 46,749 of NZ_JBEYXJ010000053.1, forward strand.
TCCGGATCAAGGACCGGACCCTGGCCGAGGTCACGTTCACCGTCACCACGGACCGGCCGCTGCTCGCGGGCACCCACGCGGTCGTCCGCTACCGCAACCTGGTCGGGCAGCGGTACATCGCGCTGACCGAGGGCACCGGCGACGGCACCACCCGGCTGCGGCCGGGCGGCACGATCCCGCTGTCCAGGACCCGGCCGGCGCTGGACCTCAACGTGCTGCTGAACGGCTTCAAGCCGCTGTTCGCCGCGCTCAGCCCGGGCGACGTCAACCAGCTCGCCACCGAGATCATCAAGACGCTCCAGGGCGAGGGCGGCACGGTGAACAGCCTCCTCGCGCACACCGCCTCGCTCACCACGACCCTCGCCGACCGCGACGAGCTGATCGGCTCGGTGATCGACAACCTCAACACCGTGCTGCAGACGCTCGACAAGCGCGGCTCCCGCTTCTCCGGGCTGCTGACGCAACTGCGCCGGGTGATCTCGGGGCTGTCCGCCGACCGCAAGCCCATCGGGAGGTCGCTGGTGAGCATCGGCGACCTCACGGAGGTCACGTCGGGGCTGCTGAAGGACGCGCGTCCGCCGCTGAAGGACGACATCGCCGGTCTGGGCCGGCTCACCGGAACGCTGAACGACAACGAGAAGACCGTGGAGGGCGTCCTGCAACGGCTGCCGAACAAGCTCGACAAACTGACCGGGACGGCGTCCTACGGCTCGTGGTTCAACTTCTACCTCTGCGACTTCGACGGCCGGATCGTGCTGCCGAGGACCAAGCAGGTGATCAACCCGGAGCTGCACGTGGCACGGGCGAGGTGTGGCGGATGAGACTGCGTGTCCCATGGCGGCGTCACCGCCCCGAGCCCCTGGTGAAGGTACGGGTGCTGCCACCGCGGCTGCCGAAACTCCCCCGGCTGCCCCGGCGCAAGGCCCGCCCCGAACCCCTGGTGAAGGTGCGTGTCCTGCCGCCGAAGCTGCCGAGGATCCGGCTGAAGCGCCCGCGGCTGAAGCCCTTCCGCGACCGCAACCCCGTCGTCGTCGGCGCCGTCGGCCTCACCGTCCTCGCGCTGCTCACGGTCGCCGCCTTCAAGGCCGACAGCCTGCCGCTGATCGGCGGCGGCGACACGTACAGTGCGGCCTTCTCGGAGGCGGGCGGGCTCAAGCCGGGTGACGAGGTGCGGATCGCCGGGGTCAAGGTCGGCAAGGTCGGGGACGTCGACCTCGACGGCGACCACGTCAAGGTCACCTTCAAGGTGAAGGGCGACCCGGCGCTCGGCGCCGACACCGGCGCGTCGATCCGGGTCAGGACGATCCTCGGGGCCAAGTACCTGGCCCTGCACCCGAAGGGGCGCGGCCGGCTGAGGCCGGGCAGCGAGATCCCGATCGGGCGGACCGTGTCGGCGTACGACGTCGTCCAGGCCTTCAGCGACCTGACGACCACCACCGAGGAGGTCGACACGGACCGGCTCGCGAAGGCGCTGGACACGATCTCCGTCACCTTCCAGGACTCCCCCGCGGAGGTGCGCGCGTCGATCAAGGGACTGTCGAGGATCTCCAAGACGGTGGCCTCGCGTGACAAGGCGCTGCGCGGGCTCCTCGACCACGCGAACGGGGTCACCAAGGTGCTGGCCGGCCACACGAAGGACTTCTCGGCGCTGGTGAAGGACGGCGACGAGCTGTTCAAGGAGATCGGCAAGCGGCGTGCGGCGATCCACAAGCTGCTCAAGAACTCGGCGCTGCTGGGTATCGAGCTGTCCGGCCTGGTCGACGACAACGGCAAGGAGATCGGGCCTGCCCTGAAGAACCTCGACATCTTCGTGAAGATGCTCGAACGCAATCAGGAGAGCCTCGACCGCAGCGTCCGGCTGCTCGCTCCCTACGTGCGGCTCTTCACCAACACTCTCGGCAACGGCCGCTGGTTCGACTCCTATGTGCAGAACATGGTCGCCGCTCCGGTCACGCCGCGGACGGGAGGCACCCGGTGATCCGCAGACTCCTGGCCCTGTTCACCGCGCTCGCCGTCGTCGTGGCGCTCGCCGTGGTCCTGTGGCCGCACCCCGACCCCGTCCGGGTCACGGCGTACTTCCCGCGCACCGTCGGCATCTACCCCGGTTCCGACGTCCGCGTCCTCGGTGTCCGCATCGGCGAGGTCGAGAAGATCACGCCGGAAGGCGGCCGGGTACGCGTGGAACTGGAGTACGACCAGGGCCGCAAGGTCCCCGCGGACGCGCAGGCCGCGATCGTCAACTCCTCGGTGGTCAGCGACCGTTACGTGCAGCTGCTGCCGGTGTACCGGAGGGGCCCGGTGCTGCGCGACGGTGACGTCATCCCCGAGTCCCGCACGGCCGTTCCCGTCGAACTGGACCGGATCTTCGACAGCCTGCACACCACTGCCGAGGCGCTCGGCCCGGACGGCGCCGGCAAGAAGGGCTCGCTGTCCCGGCTGCTCGGGGTGAGCGCGGACAACCTCCAGGGACAGGGGGAGAACCTCAACCAGACGGTCCAGGACCTCTCCCAGGCGGTCACCACGCTCTCCGACGGGCGCGGCGACCTGTTCGGGACCGTGCGGAACCTCCAGGTGTTCACGGCCGCGCTGGCGGCGGACGACCAGAGCGTGCGGTCGTTCAACACCAGCCTCGCCGACGTGGCCGAGCAGCTCGCCGGGGAACGCAAGGACCTCGCGGCCGCGCTGAAGTACCTGGCCGCCGCGCTCGGTGACGTGGCCGGCTTCGTGAAGGGCAACAAGAAGGCGCTGACCTCGGACGTGCGGGGCCTGGCCAAGGTCACCAAGGTCCTCGTCAGCCAACGGGCCGCACTGGAGGAACTGTTGACCGTCGCCCCCACGGGTCTGTCGAACCTCCAGAACGCCTACAACCCGGCCGCCGGCACCCTCGACACCCGCAACAACGCGCAGACGTCGCAGGACCCGGCGTCCCTGCTCTGCTCGGTCCTGAAGACGACCGGGGACGACCACGACAACTGTGCCGGGCTGGAGAAACTCTTCGACTCCCTGCCCGAGGTTCCGTCGGCCCCGGCGGGGACGGGCACGGTCGACAAGACCCTCGGCGGAATCCTGGGGGCACGGGCATGAGCGTCCTGCGCAACGGGCGGGTGGCCGCCTGGACGGCGGTCGGCTCGCTGGTGCTGACCGGCTGCGAGTTCAACGGCTGGTACGACGTCCCGCTTCCCGGCGGCGCCGCCTCGGACGGCCACGCCTACCACGTCACCGTCGAGTTCAGGGACGTACTGGACCTGGTCCCGCAGTCGGCGGTGAAGGTCGACGACGTCACGGTGGGCGCGGTCGAGAAGGTGGAGCTGAACGGCTGGCACGCGCGCGTGCGGCTGCGGGTCGCCGACTCGGTGAAGCTGCCGGGCAACGCGGTCGCCGACCTCAGGCAGACCAGCATGCTCGGCGAGAAGTACGTGGCCCTGTCCGCGCCGAGCGGCACCCGGCCCGTCGGACGACTCGGCGACGGCGACCGCATCCCCCTCTCCCGCAGCGGTCGCAACCCCGAGGTCGAGGAGGTCCTGTCGGCCCTGTCCGCGCTCCTCAACGGCGGCGGGGTGGCCCAGCTGAAGACGATCACCGTCGAGCTGAACAAGGCGCTCGGCGGCCGCGAGACCCGGGTCAAGTCCCTGCTGAAGCAGCTCGACACGTTCCTCGGCGGCCTCGACGAGCAGCGGGCGGAGATTGTGCGTGCACTCAAGGGCGTCGACCGGCTGGCCGGGCGGCTGAAGAAGGAGAAGAAGACGATCGCCCGGGCCGTCGACACCATGCCGCCCGCCCTGAAGGCCCTCGCCGACCAGCGCAAGGACCTGACGAAGATGCTCACCGCCCTGTCCGAGCTGGGCAGGACCGGCACCAAGGTGGTGAACGCCTCCCGGGACGACACCGTCGCCAACCTGGGGAAGCTCCGGCCCATCCTGCGGGAGCTGGACAAGGCGGGCGACGACCTGCCCGACTCGCTGGAGATCCTGACCACTTACCCGTTCCCGCGCAACGCCACGGACGCCGTCAAGGGCGACTACGTCAACCTGGGGATCACCGCCGACCTCGACCTGACGGACGTCTACGGCAACGTCGGCGGCACACCGGGCAAGGGCAGGCCCTCCCCGACGCCCCGGACCCCGGACCTTCCCGGCGTCCCCACGCCCACCCCGCTCCCGTCCCTGCCGTCCGTCCCGGACACCCCGTCCCTGCCGGACACCCCGTCCGCACCCGCCGTGCCCTCGACGCCCTCCGACGGCGGCACGCTCCTGTGCCCGCCGGTGTGCACCGCGGCGTACGGCACCGGGGACGGCTCGCGTCGCCTGCCGCCAGGGACCGACCTCGGCCTCGCCGAGCTGATGCTGAAGGGGATACTGCCGTGATCACACGTACGGTCAAGGCCCAGCTGCTCGCCTTCGCGACCGTCACCGCTCTCGGGGTGTCGTACGTCGGCGCGCGGTACACCGGCCTGGTGGACGGCCTCCTCGCCCGCGGCTACACCGTGCGCGCCGACTTCGCCGAGTCCGGGGGCGTCTTCCCCGGCGCCGAGGTCACCTACCGGGGTGTGCCGGTGGGCCGCGTGGGCGATCTGAAGCTGACCGGATCCGGGGTGTCCGTGGCCCTGGACATCGAGGACGGCGCCCCGGAGATCCCGGCCGACACCCTCGCGGTGATCGCCAACCGTTCGGCGGTGGGCGAGCAGTACGTCGACCTCCAGCCGCGCCGGTCGGGCGGGCCGTACCTCATCGACGGCAGCCCGATCCCGCGCAGCCGCACCCGGACCCCGCTTCCGGTCACCGACCTGGTCCTCAGCCTCGACCGGCTGGTCGAGTCGGTCGGCAAGGAGGATCTGCGGGTCACCGTCGACGAGCTGGGCAAGGCGTTCTCCGGCACCGGGCCGCATCTGAGCCGCCTGGTGGACTCCGGGAACGCGCTGGTGGAGTCGGCGTCCGAGTCGCTCCCGCAGACGGTCTCCCTGATCGAGGACTCGCGGAAGGTACTCGGGACGCAGGCCGACCAGGGCTCGGCCATCAAGTCGTTCTCGCGCGATCTCGCCGCGCTCAGTGCGCAGTTGAAGTCGAGCGACGGGGATCTGCGCCGGCTGATCGGCAACACGGTGCCCGCCGCGCAGGAGGTCGGCTCCCTGCTGAGGTCCACGCGACCGCACGTGCCGGTCCTGCTGGCCAACCTCATCAGCGGCGGCCAGGTCACCGTGGCCCGGCTGCCCGGCGTCGAGCAGGCCCTGGTCACCCTCCCGCTCAACGTGGCGGGCAGCTACACGGTCATCCCCGGCGACGGCACCACCCACTTCGGGCTGACCGTGAACGCCGACGACCCGCCCGCCTGCACCCAGGGCTACGGCACACAGCGGCGCGACCCCGCCGACACCGGCACGCGCCCGGCGAACACCGAGGCCCGCTGCACGGCACCGCGCGGCAGCGAGACCTCGGTGCGCGGCGCGCAGAACGCCCCCGGCGCGAGGGCCGGTTCGGCCGGCGTGAACCAGGCCACGCTCGTGGCCCCGTACGACCCGGAGACCGGCACCGCGGCCGGTCCGGACGGCACCCCCGTCGAGATCGGCTCGACGGGAGGCGAACAGACCGTGTTCGGAAAGGAGTCCTGGCAATGGCTGCTCGTGGGACCGATGGCATGACAGGGGTGCGCAGGAGGCTGCTGTCGGTGGGGCTGGTCACCGCGACCGCGCTGACGACCGTGCTGTCCGCGTGGCTGAGCCTGAGGCTGGCCGACCAGCGCGAGGCGGAGCAGCGCCGTCAGGACGTCCTGGCGGCGGCCCGCCAGTCGGCGCTGAACTTCACCTCGCTCGACTACCGGCACTACGACCGGGACAGCGGCAACGTGCTGAAGGGCGCCACCGGCGACTTCAGGAAGCAGTTCGCCGCGCAGACGTCGCAGTTGACCAAGCTCGTCGCCCGGAACAAGTCGGTGTCCGAGGGGCAGGTCCTGGAAGCGGGCATCGTGCGGTCCGACGAGCGCTCGGCCCGGGTGCTGGTCGTGGCCGACAGCAAGGTGACCAACGCCGCCGCACCCGAGGGCCAGTCGCGCACGTACCGGCTCCAGCTCGACCTCGTGCGGGCGGACGGCCGCTGGCTGACCTCGGACGTCACGTTCGTGGGCTGACCCGCCGGCCTGCCCTCATCGGCGCTGTCCCCCCAGCGCCCCACCAGTAAGGAGAGACACCGTGGCGAACCCGACCTCCCGCACCCGCGGCACCGGCTCCCCGGCCCGCCGCACGATGACCGCGGCCGCCCGCGCGGCGGCCAAGCGCGCCGGGCGGCCGGCGGGCCCCGAGCACGGTGCCCGCGGCAAGGAGGAGACCCCGTCCGGGCGCACCCTGCTCATCGAGCCCCCGGCGACCGGCTGGGAGGACCCGCCGGAGCCCGCGCCGGCCGAGTCGTGCGGGGAAGAGCCCGAGGACGGCACGCCGCCGCGCCGGGCGGGACGGAGGCTGCTCACCGCCGCACTGTGCGCCGTCCTGGTGGCCGGCCTGGTCGTGGCCGCCGTACTCGGGTGGCGGTACCGGGAGGGGCGGCGGGCGGAGCTGACCCGGGGCGAGGCCCTCGCGGCCGCACGGAAGGCGGCGCCGGTCGTGCTGTCGTACGACTACCGGCACCTGGACCGTGACTTCGCCCGGGCCCGCGCCCAGCTGACCGGGCACTTCCGCGAGCAGTACGGCAGGACCACGAGGACGGTGGTGGCGCCGACGGCGAGGAAGTACCACGGCGTGGTGACGGCAACCGTGGCCGCCCCCGCCGACGGCGGCGCGCCGGCGGTCTCGGTCGTGTCGGCCGCGCCGGACGAGGCCGTCGTCCTGCTCTTCGTCAACCAGGTCACGGAGAGCACCCGGGTCTCGGGGCCCCGCCTGGACCTGAACCGGGTGCGGATGACCCTGGCGCGCACCTCCGACGGCTGGAAGGTGAGCGGCATCGACGCCCTCTGACCCGTCCGCCACGAGTGCCCTCGCGCAGTACGCGCGGGGGCACTTTTTCGTGGGCTCTCTTGACAGTCCTCCCCTCCCACAGGCAATCTTCCATTAAGCAGAAACGAACTTCCGCAATACGGAATTACAGGGAAGGGAGCGCCGCCCCCGTGGGATTTGCAGACCAGCGCTTCAACGTCAACCTGTCGATCCTCTTCACGGAACTCCCGCTCCTGGAGCGTCCCGCGGCCGCCGCCGCGGCGGGCTTCTCCGCGGTCGAGCTGTGGTGGCCCTGGATCGACTCCCCCACCCCCGCCCCGTCCGAGCCGGCCGCGCTGAAGAAGGCGATCGAGGACGCGGGCGTACAGCTCACCGGGCTGAACTTCTACGCCGGCCGGCTGCCGGGCCCGGACCGCGGCGCCCTGTCGATTCCGGGTGAGGAGTCGGAGAGGTTCCGCGCCAACATCGACGTGGCCGCCGGCTTCGCCGCCTCCCTCGGCTGCACGGCGCTCAACGCGCTCTACGGCAACCGCGTCGAGGGTGTGGACCCGGCCGAGCAGGACGCGCTCGCCCTGGAGAACCTGGCCCTCGCGGCCCGGGCGGCCGACCGGATCGGCGCGATCCTGCTGATCGAGGCCCTCAACCAGCCCGAGTCGCCGCGGTACCCGCTGGTGTCGGCGCCGGCCGCGGTCGGGGTCGTCGACAAGGTGAACGCGGCGACGGGCCTCGGGAACGCGAAGTTCCTCATGGACCTGTACCACCTGTCCATGAACGGCGAGGACCTGCCCTCGGTCATCGAGCAGTACGCGGCGAAGACCGGCCACGTCCAGATCGCCGACAACCCCGGCCGCGGCGCCCCCGGCACGGGCTCGCTCCCGCTGGAGGAGCTGCTCGACCAGCTGAAGAAGGCAGGTTACGAGGGCTGGGTCGGCCTGGAGTACAAGCCGGGCGACCGCCCGAGCGCCGAGGCCTTCGACTGGCTCCCGCGCGAAGCGCGCGCCGCCCGCTGAACCCCCTTGACTTTGCAGAGCAGTGAGAAAGGCACCCCTCCGATGAGCACACTCCCCAAGATCGCCTGGATCGGCCTCGGCATCATGGGCTCCCCCATGTCCGAGAACCTGATCAAGGCGGGTTACCAGGTCACCGGCTTCACCCTGGAGCAGGAGAAGCTGGACCGGCTGGCCGCCGCCGGCGGTACGGTCGCCGGCTCGATCGCCGAGGCCGTGCGGGACGCCGACGTGGTGATCACGATGGTGCCCGCTTCCCCGCAGGTCGAGGCCATCGCCTACGGCCCGGACGGCATCCTGGAGAACGCCCGGCAGGGCGCCCTGCTGATCGACATGTCCTCGATCACCCCGCAGACCTCCGTGGACCTCGCGAAGGCCGCCGAGGACAAGGGCATCCGGGTGCTGGACGCCCCGGTGTCCGGTGGTGAGGCCGGCGCCGTCGAGGCCGTGCTGTCGATCATGGTCGGCGGCGAGCAGGCCGACTTCGACGAGGCCAAGCCGATCTTCGAGGCGCTGGGCAGGACCATCGTGCTGTGCGGCCCGCACGGCTCCGGCCAGACCGTGAAGGCGGCCAACCAGCTGATCGTCGCCGTGAACATCCAGGCGTGCGCCGAGGCCGTGGTCTTCCTGGAGAAGTCGGGCGTGGACCTGGCGGCCGCGCTGGACGTCCTGGGCGGCGGCCTCGCGGGCTCGACCGTGCTGACGCGCAAGAAGGACAACTTCCTGAACCGCGACTTCAAGCCGGGCTTCCGCATCGACCTGCACCACAAGGACATGGGCATCGTCACCGACGCCGCCCGCAACGTCGGCGCGGCCCTGCCGGTCGGCGCCGTGGTCGCCCAGCTGGTCGCCTCCCTGCGCGCGCAGGGCGACGGCGGCCTGGACCACTCGGCCCTGCTGCGGGCCGTGGAGCGCCTGTCCGGCGCCCAGGTCTGACAGCCCTCCTCCA
>NZ_JBEYXJ010000054.1:0-12855 GCF_040645015.1 Streptomyces sp. NPDC046881
CAGGCCATTTCCCTCCGGGCAGGTATCCCACCCCCCTCACCTGCCCGGCTCGCGGGGCCCGGGGGCCCCCCCCCCCGGGGCGGCCCCCGCCGCGGTGGCGTGAGGTGAAGCGGTACGGGCCCGTCCCCCGACCGTGGACGACCACCGGGCCCGTACCGCGGCTCAGCGGGCCGGCGGAGTCCCCCGGCCGGTGCGGCCGTACGCCGACAGGTGGCGGTACGGCCAGGTCTGGAGCCAGTCGGAGCGGGTGTCGTCGACCGCGCAGCCCGCCAGCTTCAGCCGCTCGGCGATCTTGCGCAGGGCGGCCTCCGTGCCGTCGAACCGGATGACGTTCCGGCCGGCGATGTCGGCGATCGTGCGCAGTTCCCCGACCTCGACCATCAGGGTGCGCTCCGGGTAGGCCATCAGCACCATGCCCAGCTCGATGAGCACGTTGGGCCGGGGCTGCCCGGTGGGCTCGGTCTCGTACGGCGGCTCGCTCCTGCCGTGCAGGTCGGGGTGGAGCTGGACGATGTCGTCCGGGGTGAGCAGGACGAGGGCCGCCTGGGCCAGCGCGGGCGCCCCGGCGACGACCTCGCCGAGGAAGGGCGCCGTCTGTCCGGTGGCCTTGACCAGGTCCTCCCATTCCAGCGGGCGCAGATCGAGCAGGCGCAGCAGGTCGAACATCCTGAGCCGCACCTCCTCGTCGCGCCCGTGGACGACGAAGACGTTGCGCCGGCGGTCCGGGGCCGGGCCCGAGCCGCCCTGGTCCGGGCGTACCTGGCGGACGGCGCGGGCGGGGGCGGGGACGTGGAAGTTCTGCGTCCCCGAGTTGGTGGTGTTGTTGTTCCCGGTGACGAAGCTGTTGTTCCGCCCGAAGTCGTTGCTGCTTCCGTAGTCGCTGCTGTTGCCGCCCGTGGAGGTGTGCGTCATGCGGCTCCCGCCCCCTGACCGCCGGCCGGGCCGCCGAAGTTCTGCGTGCCCGAGTTGGTGGTGTTGTTGTCCCCGCTGACAAAGCTGTTGTTGTGCCCGTAGTTGTTGAGGATGTTCGTCTGGCGGGCCTCGTGCTCCGTCAGGTCCACGTTGTGCTCGTACAGGAAGTCACGGACGACGTGGAGGAACTGGCGCTCCACGATCTGGGTGTACTTGATGGTGTCGGTCTCCTGGAAGAAGACGTGGAAGTGGGGGCTGGTCGCCATCTCCCGGACGCTGGTGACCGCTCCCCGGTTGAGCACGGCGTCCGCGTAGCGGCCGAGGCCGAACTCGCTGCTGTCGGCCGGCTGCGGCACCCGGATGCGCTCCTTGGCCCACGGCAGCCGCGGCAGCAGCCGGGCACCCGCCGCCTTGGCCGCGGCCGACCGCACCGCGGAGTGGTGCGTGCCGCGCACGGTGTGCCAGGCCAGCCTGAGCAGCAGCCGCTCGTCCAGGGCGGCGGGCAGCCGGTCCACCAGCTGGAAGCTCGCCCGGACCGGCGCCAGCACGTACGAGTAGAACTCGGTGTGCAGGGTGTTCCCCTTGAGGTCGAAGCCCACGAACGCCGTGGTGACCAGCTCCTGGTCCCAGGAGCCCACCCGGATGCACAGATAGGTGCGTCCCGTGTCGTGGACGTCCGCCCACCGGCCGTCGAGCTCGTCGAGCTGCTCGGGGGTCGGTTCGGCCACGCCCCGCAGCGTCGTGACGGCCGTGGTGAAGGTGCTGCGCTCCACGGCGAGGCCCTCGATCCGCTGGGTCGGGCGGGCCTGGGCGCGCAGCCGGGCGGTCATGCGGTCGGCGACGTAGGCGGTCAGTTCCTCGACGGTGAAGGGGACGACCTCCTTGCGCCGGGGCTCCTGCCCGGTGGCGCCGGGTGCCGCGGGCGCGCCCGGCCGGCCGTCGAACACCCCGAGCGGCGCGCCGATCAGCAGTTCCGCGTTGGACCAGCGGCGCACCTGCGAGCCCGCGCCGACGAACGGCTTGTAGCCGCCGTAGCGGATCACCGTGCCGTCCGAGGTCTGCTCCCGCTTGATCTTGGCCACCAGCTCGGGCGTCAGCTCGGCGTGTTCGGGGTACGAACCGTCGAACCCGCGGCCCCGGCGTCCCGCCCCGCCGGGAGCGGACAGCCGGCGCGTCAGCGTCTGCAGGGTGACGACCCGCCGCAGGAACGCGGTGATCCACAGCAGCCAGAGCACGGCCAGCAGCGCGGTGAACCCGTTCAGCGCGCCGAGGGCCATGAGGAGGAAGGTGACGGCGGCGCCCGCGGCGAGCACGGCCAGCCGGATGCGTTGCAGCCGGCGTGCCGCCAGCGCGTGCGCGAGCACGGGCACCGCGTCGTAGCCGTACGACGGGGCCACCACCCGGTACCGGTGGGTCAGCAGCTCGCGGATGACACCGGCGCGGTAGACCGGGTCGAGGTAGGTGCCCGCGCACAGCAGCCGGGTGGCGTTGCTCGTCGCGTCCGGCGCCGGGCGGGCCGCGACCGGTCCGCCTGGTTCCGGCGGCGGGGCGGGCACGGTGAGGAAGTCGCTCGCCATTGTTTCTCGCTCCGCTCTGCTCAGCCGGTGGGGGTCATGGAGGCCTCGGTGATGACACCGTCGGCCACGGTGTACCGGCCGCTGTACGACTTCTGCGTGCCGTCGGTCTGCCGGGCGAGGAGCTGCACCCGGACCGTGTCGCCCTGCACGGACTCGATGGTGACGTCGTCCCGCTGGGTGGTGGCGAAGCCCGACACGAAGGTGGTGTAGGACGCGTCGAGGTTCTTGCCGCCCAGGTCCCAGGCGGTCGCGTAGTCGCCCTGGTTGATGGCCTCGAAGAAGCGGGTCACCGTGCCGGCGGGGCCGTCGGCCGCCTCGGTGCTCCCGGCTCCGGCCGTGGTGGAAGCGGTGTCCGTGGGGACGGCGCTGTCGGTGGGCGTCCAGGTCGGCGTCTCGTACGCCGTGGAGCTGTCCGGTGCCGGCGTGTTCGAGGACGACGGGTCGTAGTCGCCGGAGTAGCCGCCCGGGTAGCCGCCGGAGTAGCTGCCCGAGTAGCCGCCGTCGACGGACGGCGTCCCGGATCCGCCGTCCTCCGTGTCCAGGTGGGGCACGAGGCCCATGAGCAGGATCAGCAGAAAGGGGACACCACCGATGAGCAGTGCGTACGTCCGCTCCCTGCCGCCGGCGGGTAAGAGGCTCGGCGGCTCGTAGGTGTGGTTCATGGGTCCTCGCAACTCCCGGCAGACGTCCGGGATCTCGCTCGTTCCGTCGGTATGACGACAGTCACTCTGCCCGACATCCGTCGGGCCGGGACCGGTTTCGCGCTTCCGATGCGCTTCCGATCCACCACGCGCCGGGTGTGTGTCGAGCAGGTGTTCAGATGGCGGTGCAGGGCACCGGCCACTGCCGGATGCGCGGGGGCAGGGTCACCGCCCAGCCGCCGCGGGACAGCACCAGCCGCTCGGCCGTGAGCAGCCCCAGTGCCTCCCGTCCGGTGGCGTCCAGGTCCGCGACGGGCGTGGGCTCCAGTAGCCGTAGGAACGTGGCGTGCAGTGCGGGGTGGTCCAGGGTCAGCCGGACGGCCGTGCCCCGCTCCCTGCGGTCCAGGACCGTGACGAAGTCCGGGCCGCGCCGGTGGTAGAGGACACCGTGGGCGTGTCCGGCCCGCCAGGACGCCAACAGGCCCGCGTTGCCCGGGAGTTCCGCGGGCGGCGGGAGGTGGTGCAGCATGCGGGGGTCGTACGGCGGTGGGCCCGTCGCCCGCCAGTCCACGCCGAGGCCCAGGCCCTGGCACTCGCGCAGGAACCGCACCGCCTCCGCCGTCGCACGCCCCGCGCCGCTCAGGTCCAGCGGTACGGCGGCCTCGACGCGGCGCCCGCTGCGCCGGTGCGGCACGGTGCCGGGCAGCCCGCTCATCCGGCCCCCTCGGGCAGCCGGACCGGCTCGCCCCAGGTCGGCAGGGAGACGAAGGTGGCGCCGTCGCGGAACAGCAGGCCCAGCCCGAAGGCCTCGTGCACCCATGCCTCCAGGGCCGCCACCGGCATCCCGTGGCCGTCGGCGGTCAGCAGCCGGTGCAGTGCGGCCACGGTCCGGCCGTCCTCCAGGCGGCGCAGGGCGGCCGCCCGCCAGCCGGTGAAGCGATGGGTGGCGTGGGGCCGGCCGTGCCGGCGGTCGTGCACCAGCAGCCGGGCGCCGTCCTCCTCGAACAGCAGCCGGGAGTGCGCGTGCCCGGCCCGCCAGGCGGCCACCGCCTCCTGCAGCCGGCGCTCGACCGGGCCGCCGATTCCCGCGGGCTCGGTGTCGAACAGGTAGACCAGATCGGCGAGTTCGTCCTCGGGCAGGTCGTAGACGTGCTGGTACATCGCGGCCGGGCGGCGCTTGCCGAAGCCGAGGGCCGGGTCGCTGAAGTGCGGGCTGAACCGCTCCAGCTGGATGCGGTGGGCGCCGCTGGGCGGCTGGAGGTGGACCAGGGCGGGGAGCTGGTCGATGACGGGCGTGTAGTCGTCGGCGCGCTCGCCGGGGAAGCCGTACAGCAGGTTCCAGGAGCAGGTCAGGGCGTGGTTCTCGCACTCGCGCAGGGTGCGCACGTTCCGGGCGCCGGTGACGCCCTTGGCCATGAGGTCCAGGACGCGGCTGCCCAGGCTCTCGATGCCGGGCTGGATGTGCACGGTGCCGGACTCGCCGAGGAGCCGGAGCTGGGCGGGGGTGAGGTTGGACTTGACCTCGTAGTGCAGCCGCAGGTCCCAGCCGCCGGCCGCCACCCGGGGCAGGAAGTCGCGGAAGTAGGCCATGTCGATGATGTTGTCGACGGTGACCACGTCGAGCAGGCGGTGGCGGCGCACCAGCCGGTCGATCTCCGTCCACAGCCGCTCCCCCGGTTTGGCCCGGAAGGCCATGGCGGAACCGTTCAGCCCGCAGAAGGTGCAGTGGTGCTTCTCGCCCCACCAGCAGCCCCGGGCCCCTTCCACGACGAGTTTCGGGTGGATGTACTCCTGGACCGGGGAGGCGTCCAGGGCGGCCTGCCACTGGTCGTAGTCGGGCGAGGGTATGTCGGCCGGGGCTACGGTACGCCGGGTCTCGGTGTTGGCCCGGGACACCGTGCCGTCCCACCAGCACAGGCCGGGGACGTCCACGGGCGCGGTGCCCGCGTCCAGGTGGCGTAACAGCGCCGGGAAGGCGTACTCGGCCTCACCGCGGACCACGTGGTCGACGAACGGGTGCGTGCGGTGCAGGGCGTGGCCCATCGGCCCGTCGCAGTTGCTGCCGCCGAAGACGGTCACCAGCTCCGGTCGCCTCCGCTTGAGTTCGCGGGCCAGGGCGAGGGACGGCACGTTCTGCATGAAGGTGGTGGTGAACCCGACCACGTCCGGGCCGGCGGCCAGGATCTCGGTGGCGCAGGCGTCGACGAACGGGGCCGCGTACGGGCGCATCTCCAGGGCCGTGTCGATGAGGACGCCCCGGTCGGCCGCGTACTCCCGCAGCCGGGCCGTGCCCCAGCCGGGGTCGTCGTACAGGGCGCCGGAGAAGACCCAGTCGCCGAGGCCGTGGAAGATCGCGTCGCTGCCGACCGCCACGCAGTCCCCCGGCCGCAGCCGGCCGCCGGAGTGCTCCAGCAGGAACTCCGCCCAGCGCAGGGAGCCGTGGAACTCGGTGACCTCGTCGCCGGGGCGGGCCTGCCGCACGATCCGGTTGAGCAGGCCCAGTTGCAGCGAGGGCAGGTCGAGCGGGTGCCACGGCATCGTGACCAGGTGGACGCGCATGCTCAGCGGGTCGGCCGCTTCTCCAGGATCGCCGGCCGTCGGGTGGTGCCGCCCTGGTCCTCCCGGACCACGACCTTCTTGATCTCCACGATCGCCACTCCCCTCGCGGCCCGCGAACGCCCTTGCGCCGCACGGCTGTCCACCATATGGACAGATGTGTGTGCGGCACAAGGGCGTCCCGTGACGGCCCGGGTCACAGCCGCGGGTCGACCGGTTCCGACTCCAGCGCCAGCACCCCGAACACCGCCTCGTGCACCCGCCACAGCGGCTCCCCGTCCGCGAGCCGGTCCAGGGCCTCCAGGCCGAGGGCGTACTCGCGCAGGGCCAGCGAGCGCTTGTGGTTCAGGAACCGCTGCCGCAGCCGGGCCAGGTTGTCCGGCCGGGTGTACTCCGGACCGTAGATGATCCGCAGGTACTCGCGGCCCCGGCACTTGACGCCGGGCTGCACCAGCCGGCCCTCGGCGTTGCGCACGAGCGCGCCGAGCGGCTTGACGACCATGCCCTCGCCGCCCCGGCCGGTCATCTCCAGCCACCAGTCGACGCCCGCGCGCACCGATTCCGGCTCGCCGGTGTCGACGTACAGCCGCCGGGTGGTCTGCAGCAGTCCGGTGCCGTCGTGCTCCACCAGCCGGTCGATCAGCGCCAGCTGCTCGTCGTGCGGCAGCGCGGCGAGGCTGCGGCCCTGGACCGCCAGCAGCTGGAAGGGGGCCAGCCGGACGCCGTCCAGGCCCTCGGTGGTCCAGCAGTAGCGGCGGTAGGCCGCGGTGAACGCGGCGGCGTCGGCGGCCCGCTCCCGCTGCCGGGTGAGCAGGCCGCCCACGTCCGCACCGCGCGCGGCCGCGGCCTCCAGGGCGGCCAGCGCGCCCGGGAACACCGCGCCGGAGGCGGCGCCGACGGCCGCGTACTGGCCGCGCAGCAGTCCCGAGGCCTTCAGCGACCACGGCATCAGCTCGGCGTCCAGCAGCAGCCAGTCGGTGGCCAGTTCGTCCCACAGTCCGGCGCCGTCGATCGCCGAGCGCAGCCGGCCGAGGATCTCCTCGGTCACCTCCGCGTCGTCGAAGAACGGCCGCCCGGTACGGGTGTAGAGCGAACCCGTGGGGCCGTCCGCACCGAACCGCTTCCGCGCCGCCTCCGCGTCCCGGCAGACCAGGGCCACGGCCCGGGAGCCCATGTGCTTCTCCTCGCACACCACCCGCTCGACCCCGTCCCGCGCGTACTGCGCGAAGGCCTCCTCCGGGTGCTCCAGATAGCCGTCGACCCGCGAGGTCGCCGTGGGGGCCATGGTCGGCGGCAGGTACGGCAGCAGGCGCGGGTCGGTCGCGAAGCGGCTCATGACCTCCAGGGCCGCCGCCGCGTTCTCCTCGCGGACCGCCACCCTGCCCGCGTGCCGGGTCTCCACGGCCCGCCGGCCGTGCACGTCCGCCAGGTCCAGCGGCCGTCCGTCGTGCCCGCCGGGCGCCTCGGTGCGCAGCGGCCGCGCCGGCTCGTACCAGACCCGCTCGGCCGGTACGTCGACCAGCTCGCGCTCCGGCCAGCGCAGCGCGGTGAGCTTGCCGCCGAACACGGCACCGGTATCCAGGCAGATGGTGTTGTTGAGCCAGGTGGCCTCGGGCACCGGGGTGTGGCCGTACACCACGGCCGCGCGGCCCCGGTAGTCCTCCGCCCACGGGTAGCGCACGGGCAGCCCGAACTCGTCGGTCTCGCCGGTGGTGTCGCCGTACAGGGCGTGCGAGCGGACCCGGCCGGAGGTGCGGCCGTGGTACTTCTCGGGCAGGCCGGCGTGGCAGACCACCAGCCTGCCGCCGTCCAGGACGTAGTGGCTGACCAGTCCGTCCAGGAACTGCCGGACCTCCGCCTTGAACTCCTCGCTCTCGCCCTCCATCTGCGCGATGGTCTCGGCGAGTCCGTGGGTGTGCTGGACCTTGCGGCCCCTGAGGTGACGGCCGTACTTGTTCTCGTGGTTGCCGGGGACGCACAGCGCGTTGCCCGACTTCACCATCGCCATGACGCGGCGCAGCACGCCGGGGCTGTCCGGGCCGCGGTCGACCAGGTCGCCGACGAACACGGCGGTACGGCCGTCCGGGTGCACCCCGTCGGCGTAGCCCAGCTCGGCCAGCAGGGCCTCCAGTTCGGCGGAGCAGCCGTGGATGTCGCCGATGATGTCGAAGGGGCCGGTGAGGTGGGTCAGGTCGTTGAAGCGCTTCTCGGTGACGACGGTGGCGTTCTCGGCCTCCTGCACCCCGCGCAGGACGTGCACCTTGCGGAAGCCCTCGCGCTCCAGGTGGCGCAGCGAGCGGCGCAGTTCGCGGATGTGCCGCTGGATGACCCGGCGGGGCATGTCGGCCCGGTCGGTGCGAGCCGCGTTGCGCTCGGCGCACACCTCCTCCGGCATGTCCAGCACGATGGCGATGGGCAGGACGTCGTGCTGCTTCGCCAGCTCGATCAGCCGGCGCCGGGCGTCCTGCTGCACGCTGGTGGCGTCCACGACGGTGCGGCGGCCGGCGGCCAGCCGCTTGCCGGCGATGTAGTGCAGGACGTCGAAGGCGTCCCGGGTGACGCTCTGGTCGTTCTCGTCGTCGCCCACCAGGCCGCGGCAGAAGTCGGAGGAGATCACCTCGGTGGGCTTGAAGTGCCGTCGGGCGAAGGTGGACTTGCCGGATCCCGAGGCGCCGACGAGGACGACGAGGGAGAGGTCGGTGACGGGCAGGGTCCGCCCCTTGTGCTGTGTACCGGTCATGCCGCCTTCGCCTCCTTCTCGTTCCTGATCGTGAACACGGCCATCTGGGTGGGCGGGCCCACCTCGGGGTCCTCGTCGCCGACGGGGGTGAACGCGACCTCGTAGCCGTGCCGTTCGGCCACGGTCGCCGCCCAGTCGCGGAACTCCGCGCGGGTCCACTCGAAGCGGTGGTCGCCGTGCCGGACGTGTCCGGCGGGCAGGCTCTCCCAGCGGACGTTGTACTCGACGTTCGGGGTGGTCACGACGACCGTGCGCGGCCGGGCGTGCCCGAACACGGCGTACTCCAGGGCGGGCAGCCGGGGCAGGTCGAGGTGTTCGACGACCTCGCTCAGCACGGCGGCGTCGTAGCCCTTGAGCCGGTTGTCGGTGTAGGCGAGGGAGCCCTGGACGAGCCGGACGCGCGCGGCCTGGCGTTCGCCCATGCGGTCCAGCTTCAGCCGCCGGGCGGCGACGGTCAGGGCGCGCACCGACACGTCGACGCCGACGATCTCGGTGAACCGCACGTCCTTGAGCAGCGCCTGCACCAACTGGCCCTGTCCGCAGCCGAGGTCGAGGACGCGGGCCGCGCCGGACGCGCGCAGCGCCTCGGTGATCGCTTCCCGGCGCCGCACGGCGAGCGGGGTCGGCTTCTCCTCGGCCTCGGTGTCGTCCGCGACGGCGTTGTCGAGGTCCTCCACCTCGCTGTCGTCGGCCTCCGCGAGCCGCACCAGTTCCAGCCGCTCCCTCGCCTGCCGGGTCAGCGACCAGCGGCGCGCGAGGTACCGGCTGGTGATCAGCGTCTGCTCCGGGTGCTCGGCCAGCCAGCCCTCGCCGGCCCGCAGCAGCTTGTCGACCTCGTCGGCGGAGACCCAGTAGTGCTTGGCGTCGTCCAGCACCGGCAGCAGCACGTACAGGTGGCGCAGGGCCTGGGCGAGGGTCAGCCGGTCCGACTCCAGCACCAGCCGCACGTACCGCGAGTCGCCCCACTCCGGGAACGCGGTGTCGAGCGGCACGGGGTCGGCGGTGACGGTCCAGCCGAGCGGTTCGAAGAGCCCGCGTACCAGGGCCGCCCCGCCGCGGGCGGGCAGCGCCGGCACCTCGATGCGCAGGGGCAGGGGTGCGGCGGCCCGCTCCGGGCGGGCGGCGCACACCCCGCGCAGGGCGCTGGAGAAGACGTTGCCCAGCGCGACGGCGAGCAGCGAGGAGGCCGCGTAGGGGCGGTCGTTGACGTACTGCGCGAGGGCGGCGTC
Source organism: Streptomyces sp. NPDC046881 (assembly GCF_040645015.1). NCBI lineage: Bacteria > Bacillati > Actinomycetota > Actinomycetes > Kitasatosporales > Streptomycetaceae > Streptomyces > Streptomyces sp. NPDC046881. The sequence continues at coordinate 9,656 of NZ_JBEYXJ010000054.1, forward strand.
GGGTGCGCCGCCGCGGCCCTTGCCCTTGCCCCGCCGGACCAGCGCGACCGTGTCGATCTCCAGCAGCAGCGCGGCCGTGCAGCGCTCGGCGTCCGCCTCGGGGTAGAAGACGTGCGCCGTGCCGTACGAGGTGGAGAAGGCCTGTGCCCTGCCGGGGTGCTTGTGCAGCAGGTACCCCAGGTCGGTGGCCGGGTTCCCGGCCGTACCGGTGGTGGAGATCGTCACGAACATGCGGTCGAGTCTCCCTGGTCGGCACCCCGGCCGACCACCGGTTTTCCACGCGGCGGCCGGTCCGTGGCGGACCGGCCGGGGTGCGGCGCGGGGTCCTCGCTCAGGACGCGGCGTCGACGATCTCCCGGGCGGCCGCCATGGCCCGCCGGTCGTCGGCCTGCCGGTCCTCCAGCGCCTTCTTGTTCTCGGTGATGGTCTTCTTCTGCGCGCGGCTCTCGACGGCGTGCACCGCCTGGATGTACTCGGTGTCGAGCTTGCAGCGGGCGTCCGCGACGGCGGTCTTCTTCTCCTTGGCCGACGGGTCGTCGCCGCGGTACCAGTCGGAGTCGGTGGAGGCCTGGTCCGGGTCGCTGTAGCGGAAGCCCTTCTCCTTCATGCACTTCGACCACGCGCGGTCGGCCTTCTTCCAGGCGGGGTCCTTCCGCGCCTCCTTGTGCGCCATGTACCAGTACTGCGCGGGGAGCGAGTAGTAGCCGCTCAGCCGCACGCCACCGATCTCGGTGGGCTTGGGCTCGGGGCCGTAGATCTTCCCGAGCGCCTCCCCCATGCACCCCTTCTTCGGGATGGGGTTGCCGTGCGCGCGGTGGCTGTCGCCGGACTCGAAGGTGCCGGTGAGGGCCGCGTACTGGTCGGCCGGCCACTCCATGGGCTGGCTGTCGGACTCGTCCCGCCGCGCGTTGTGGTAGCCGTGCTCGGCCGCCAGGTCGGGGTCGTCCACGCCGTAGGGGGTGGCGTCGCCGACCATGCTGCCGCTGCTCGTGAGGGTGCCCTGCCGCACCGGGTAGGTCGACTCGACCGTCCTGATGTCGAGCGTCTTGAAGCCGGTGAAACCGAGCCGGACCATGCACTTCCTGGCGAGGATCCACTGCGCCGTGCCGACCGCCTTGCCGTCACGGGTCGTCGCGTCAGGGATGTAGGCGTTCAGCGGGAACGACTTCATGGTGTTGAGGCGGCGGGCCTCGCCGTCGGGGTCGTCGTCGCCGGCGAACTGGCAGGCCGACACGGCGAGCAGGCCGGTGAGGGCGAGGGGGAGGAGTTTGCGCACCGGGTCATCCGATCAGCCGGAGATCATGTGCGCTGTGGCGGAGCCCACAGTTCCGCCGCATGGTGTCCACCGTTGGTCTGTTGTGAACTCCGCGTGTCCTTCATGTGATCTCCATTACGGCTCCCGGGCCCCGAAACTGATGGAGTGACCCCTCGTCAACTGACCAGTGACAGAAGGGGGAAACCATGACCCACGGCAAGGGGATCCGCGGACGCCGCAGAGCCGCCGTCGTGCTGACGGCCGGAGCCGTCCTCGGCGCCGGCGTCCTCGCGACCGCTCCCGCCCAGGCGGCGACGCCGGCCGCGGCCTCCGCCCCGCGCTCCGCCGCGGCGGCGCCGCAGGTGCCGGCCCAGGGCGCGTACGCCATGAACGCGGCCACGGGCAAGCAGCTCTTCGGCAAGGCGCCGGACGGCCGGCTGCGCACCGGCTCCACGACCAAGATCATGACAGCGCTGGTGGTGCTGTCGCAGCGCAACGTGAACCTCGGGAAGAAGGTGAAGATCAAGAGGGAGTACACCGACTACGTCATCGACCCGGTCACGCACCAGCAGCGCTACTCCAGCGCCAGCCTGCTCCTCGGCGACTCGATGTCGGTCGGCGACCTGCTGTACGGCCTGCTGCTCCCCTCGGGCTGCGACGCGGCCTACGCGCTGGCGGACACCTACGGCACGGGCTCGACGACGGCCCAGCGCACCAAGTCCTTCATCGGCAAGATGAACGCCAAGGCGCGTGAACTCGGCCTGAGGAACACCCACTTCGACTCCTTCGACGGGGTGTCCAACGGCAGGAACTACTCCTCGCCGCGCGATCTGGCCAAGCTGGCCGGGGTCGCGCTGAAGAACAAGACGTTCAAGAAGGTCGTCGGGACGAAGGTCTACGACGACATGAAGTCGTACCGGCCCGGCGGCGGCACGCACGCCATGAAGCCGTGGAACAACTCCAACAAGCTCCTCGGCTCGTACCGGGGCGCGTTCGGCGTGAAGACCGGCTCCGGGCCGGAGGCGAAGTTCTGCCTGGTGTTCGCGGCCACCCGCGGCTCGAAGACGGTCGTGGGCACGATCCTCGCGGACACGTCGCCGGACCAGCGCTTCAAGGACGCGACGAAGATCCTCGACTACGGCTTCACCCAGCGCGGCTGAGCCTCGCCGGGGGGACCACCGGGTCCCCCCGGCAACGCCTGGGCCGCCCGGCCGGCGCCCACCCGGAGGGCCGCGGCGGCCAGGGCCAGCGCGACGACACACGTGTTGGCCCAGAAGTACAGGGGGCTGCTCGGGTGGGTGCTGCCGTCCGCGAGGACGCAGTCGAAGCGGAGCGGCACGAAGGAGGCCCGCTGGCCGACGAGCACCCCGGGCGGGAAGTCGTCGCGGCACTCCTGGGCCGGTGTGGAGTCCGCACCGGAGGAGGAGTCGTGCACGGAGAACGCGACCGATCCGGCGCCCAGCAGGTAGAGCATGACGGCGGCCCAGCCCGCCATCCACGCCGACCAGCGCAGCAGGTCCGGCCGCCAGTCCGGGCGCCGGCCGGGCAGCGCCACGGATACCAGTTTGCCGATCACGGCGATCATCCAGACGGGCACCGCGAGCCAGACCGGGAGGCTGAGCAGGGCGAGCAGGATGCTGAGCGGGGAGTCGTCGTACATCGGCCGATCCCACCAGCGCCGCGGGGCCGGAACCGTGGTGGAAGCCACAGTTCCGGCCACAGCCTTGTCACACCCCGCCCTGGCCGGCGAACACCCGGCGGCGCACGACGCGCGGTGCGAAACCCGACAGACGACCGGCGGAGCGGGACGCGGCGACCGGCCGGCGACCCGTGAGCGCGGGACGCGGGGAGCGGCGCGCGGCCGGGGGCGACGCGCGACACGGAGACCGGCGGTCAGCCAACGGCTGCGCGCGACGCGAAACCCGACGGACGACCGGCGGCCACG
>NZ_JBEYXJ010000054.1:12952-53430 GCF_040645015.1 Streptomyces sp. NPDC046881
ACGCGCGGTGCGAAATCCGACGGACGACCGGCGGCGCTGGACGCGGAGGCCGGCCGGCGACCGGTGAGCGCGGGACGCGGTGACCGGCGCGCAGCCGGGGGGCGACGCGCGACACGGAGACCGGCGGTCAGCCAACGGCTGCGCGCGACGCGAAACCCGGCGGACGACCGGCGGCCACGCGCGGTGCGAAATCCGACGGACGACCGGCGGCGCTGGACGCGGAGGCCGGCCGGCGACCGGTGAGCGCGGGACGCGGTGACCGGCGCGCAGCTGGGGGGCGACGCGCGACACGGAGACCGGCGGTCAGCCAACGGCTGCGCGCGACGCGAAACCCGGCGGACGACCGGCAGCCACGCGCGGTGCGAACCCCGGCGGACGACCGGCGGCGCTGGACGCGGCGGCCGGTGAGCGCGGGACGCGGGGAGCGGCGCGCGGCCGGGGGCGACGCGCGACACGGAGACCGACGGTCAGCCAACGGCTGCGCGCGACGCGAAACCCGACGGACGACCGGCGGCCACGCGCGGTGCGAGACCCGGCGGACGACCGGCGGCGCTGGACGCGGCGGCCGGTGAGCGCGGGACGCGGGGAGCGGCGCGCGGCCGGGGGCGACGCGCGGCACGAGACCCGGCGGACGACCGGCGGAGCGGGACGCGGCGGCCGGCCGGCGACCGGTGAGCGCGGGACGCAGACACCGGCCGACGACCGGGCGCGACGCGCTACACGGAGACCGGCGGTCAGCCGACGGCTGCGCGTGACGCGGAGACCGGTGGGGACCCCCGCGGGACGTTACCGCAGCTGTGACTGGACCTGGTCGGCGATCAGCTCCAGGTGGTCCAGGTCGTCGAGGTCCAGCACCTGGAGGTAGATCCGCTGGGTGCCGATCGCGGCGTACCGGCCGATCTTGTCGACGACCTCGTCCGGGGAACCCGCCAGGCCGTTGGCCTTCAGCTCGTCCACCTCACGGCCGATCACGGCGGCCCGCCGGGCCACCTCCCGGTCGTCCTTGCCGACGCAGACCACGAGCGCGTTGGAGTACGTCAGGTCGTCCGCGGCCCGGCCCGCCTCCACCGCGGCGGCCCGCACCCGGCCGAACTGCCGCTCGGTGTCCTCGACCGAGCCGAAAGGGACGTTGAACTCGTCGGCGTAGCGGGCCGCGAGCCGCGGGGTCCGGGTCGCGCCGTGGCCGCCGATGAGCACCGGGACCTTCCGCTGGGCGGGCTTGGGCAGGGCCGGCGAGTCGGTGAGGTCGTAGTACGTGCCGTGGAAGTCGAAGGTCTTGCCGACCTCGGTCGCCCACAGCCCGGTGACGATCGCGAGCTGCTCCTCCAGCCGCGCGAACTTCTCCTTCGGGAACGGGATGCCGTAGGCCTTGTGCTCCTCCTCGAACCAGCCCGCGCCCAGGCCGAGTTCGACCCGGCCGCCGGACATCTGGTCGACCTGGGCGACCTGGATGGCGAGCACGCCGGGCAGCCGGAAGGTGCCGGCGGTCATGAGGGTCCCGAGGCGGATGCGCTTGGTCTCGCGGGCCAGCCCGGCCAGCGTGATCCAGGCGTCCGTGGGGCCGGGCAGCCCGTCCGCGGCACCCATGCGGAGATAGTGGTCGGAGCGGAAGAAGGCGTCGAACCCGAGGTCCTCGGTGGCCTTCGCCACGGTGAGCAGGGTGTCGTAGGCAGCCCCCTGCTGGGGCTCGGTGAAGATTCGAAGGTCCATACACCCATCCTGCACGGCGCCGTCCGCGTCAACCGCGCCGGTGCGGTCCGGCACGGCCGTCCCCGGTCGGGTGAAAATCGCCGGTCCGGCGCGCCGGGCTCGCCGCGGGCCAGTGACCGGCCCCGGCGGTGATCGTTGGGCCGTCGGAGCCGGACGGTCCGGCGCCCGCGCCGGACGGTGGACGCCGTCGCGCGTCGACGCGCCGGCCCGGCCGGGCCGGGGGCCGAGGAGGCCGTCATGTCCGAAGAGTCCGTTCCCCCGCAGCCAGGTCCCGCCGGTCGGCCCAAGGGGTTGCTGGAGCAGATGGAGGAGCTGATGGCGGCACTGAACGCGGACCTGTCGGCCCTGGCGGACCTGCAGGCGGGGGCGCCGACGCCGGGCCCGGCCTGCGAGACGGACTGAACCGGCCCTGACCACCCCGGCACCAGTTCCACGGGGCCCGCGCTGCGGTGCGGGCCGACCGCCGGCCGCGCGGCCCCTCACACCCCCGACGGGCTGTCCTGGGCGTCCTCCGGTAACACCTCCTCGCGCGCCGCCAGCTTGCGCAGCATCTCCAGGACACGGTCGCGGGACTCGTCGGCCGCGTCGATCGCCTCCATGCACTGCCAGTACGTCGTCTCGTCGGCCGCGGCGCTGGCCATGCCGACCAGGGCGATGCCGACCTCGCCGAGCAGGCCGCCGAGGCAGAGCAGGGTCTCCCGGGCGTCGTCCAGCCGGGTGAGCTGGGCGGCGCGCAGGTCCCCCGGGTCGAGTTCGGGCGGGTCCAGGACTCCGCAGCCCCGGCCCGCCAGTTCGGTCAGCCCCAACGCCTCGCCGCGCAGTTCCGGCGGGCCGGAGACCGCGAGCCGGCTGCCGATCGCCTGCGCCAGGGCCTGGGCCTGCCAGACCTCCGCCATCATCTCCGCCGTGTCGGCACCCCCTGCCAGGGCGCGCCTGCTCGTGAGGATGAGCCGTACCGCATCCATACGATGCCCCCGTCCGTCCGCCGCGCCGTCACGCGCGGCCGCGTGAACTCCCGTGGCCACTACCCAGAGTGAGGGTCCGTGGGGCGAAAAGCCAGAGGTAGGCGGAAATCTGTGGACAACAATTCGGATTCGACAGGCGATTTGACTACTGTACGTGACAACGGAGTTCAGGCGTCCGGCTGGTGGTCCCCGGCGCCGGGCAGCGGGAACCGGCGTTCGTTGCGGTCGATCTTGGCGGCCAGGGCGGTCAGCGGATCGATGCCGAGGACCTCGCAGAGCTGGAGCAGGTAGGCGAGGACGTCGGCGACCTCGTCGGTGACGCGGTGCGCCGTGCCGGGGTCGTCCATCACGCGGGCCGACTCCTCCGGCGTCAGCCACTGGAAGATCTCGACCAGTTCGGAGGCCTCCACCGAGAGGGCGGCGACGAGGTTCTTGGGCGTGTGGTACGGCTGCCAGTTCCGCGCGGCGGCGAACTCGGCCAGCCGGCGCTGGAGTCGGGCGAGGTCGGGGTGTTCCGTCACGGGTTCAGGTGTACCACCGTGATCCCGGGTGTCCCGGTGGCCCAGGAGGCGTCCTGCACCGCGGCCACGCAGCGGACGTGGCCGCGCTCGCCCATCCGGGCGGCCATCCGCAGCAGTTCCCGGCGCTGGCGGGGATCCAGCGCGCGGTCGAAGCCGTCGGCGAGGACGGTGAGGGTCCGCAGGGCGTCGGGCACCTCGCCGGGGGTGTCCACGTCGAGCACGCCCGGACCGGTCACCAGCACCAGCGTCAGCGCGAGGTGGCGCAGTTCGCCCTCGCCGAGCCGGGCGAGTTCGGTGCGCAGGCCGTCGCCGCGGTCGAGCAGCGCCCGTACCGTGCCGTCGGCCAGCGGCTCGGCGACCAGGTCGGCCACCGGGCCGGCGCAGCCCGCGCGAAGCGCCTCGACCAGCAGGCCGTGCCGCCGACCGCACTCCGCACGGGTGCGCCACAGCACGTCGGCGAGGTTGTCGCAGCCGGGCAGCAGCCGGCCGGAGCCGGTGGGGACGGGGACGCGCATGCGCTCCGGGCGGGGATCGCAGGGGAAGACGGAGCGCAGGGCGACGACCATCTGCTCGGCCGCGGCGAGCACACGGCGCTGGCCGTCCGTCTTGCCGGCCACCCGCAGCGGCAGCAGGGCCGTACCCAGGCGGTCGTCGGGGAGCGGGGCGCGGGTCACCGGGGCGGCACCCGCGGTGTGCCAGGCGGCCTGGACGGTCCGGCGCCCGGGATCGCGCAGCGCGGTCTCCAGCAGGACGACCCCGCGCGCGGTCAGCCGCTCCCCCACGATCCGCAGGTACGGTTCGGCCTGGACGGCGACGTCGAGCCGGACCGGGCCCTGAGCGCCGTCGGCCGTACAGCCGATCCGGAAGCCGCGCCGCCCCTCGGCGTCGGGCCGGGCCCGCTCCGGCACGCAGGCGACCGGGTCCGGGAACGCCTCGGTGAGCGGGGCGCCGCCGCCGAGCCGGGCCAGTGCCTCGTACGCGGCGAGCGCGGTCGTCTTGCCGGACCCGCTGGGCCCCGCGAACACGGTGACCGGTCCCAGCGGAAACCCGGCCCGCCGGTGCCCGGCGAAGGCCGACAGGCGCAACTCGGTGATCCGGGAGCGGACATCGAGGGACGCGCGGACCTGGGCGGGGACGGTGGCGACGGACACGTCGGCCGCCGGCTGCTCAGCGGGCGCGGAGGGCACGGCCATAGGCGGACCGTAGAACTCCGCACCCACAGCGAACCGTTTCAGCGGCGGGACGTTCCCACGATCGAGGGACGCCCCGCTTCCCCGCCGGGACACGCGGCGGGCTCGGCTCCCCCGGCCCGGCCGTTCAGCCGCCCGAGAGGCCCGCGCCCTCCATCAGGCCGCTCACCTCCGTGCCGGGCGGGGTGAGCAGGAAGACGTTGCGGTCGACGCGGTGCATCCCGCTGCCCAGGCCGAAGACGACGCCGGTGCTGAAGTCGAGGACGCGCTTGGCGACGTCGCCCTCCGCTCCGGACAGGTCCAGCAGCACCGGCACGCCGGCCATCAGGGTCTCGGCCACCTCGCGGGCGTCCGCGAAGACGTTGACGCGCAGGACGACGAACCGGCGCCGCGTCTCGGTCTCGGCGTCGGGCAGCGAGCGGTGGTTCACCGCGGACGGCCAGGCGTCCCGGCCCCGCAGCGGCACGACCTGGGCGAGCCCTTCCCACTGTTCATCGGTGACGTCGTAGCGGCTCACCGGCTCCCCCTGACCTGACTCGCACTCGTTGCCTGCACCAGCCAATTCTTACGCCAAGTCACCCGTTCGGCCCAACAGCGACACGGTGCGCGACCGATCCGGCAACTCTTCCTCCGCCCCAACCGGAGTCATATCTCCCTGATCGTCCGCTTCTTACCGGGCTCATACCCGACTCTTCACCGGCCTCCGTGACCCGTTCACTCGGTACCGATAGCCTCCGGTGCCGTGCACGTGGCAGAAACACAGCAGGTGACACCCGGTCGACGGATGCCGTCGGCGGTGCCCGCCGTACCGGGTCCCGCCTCCCGGGCCCCGGACGGTCCCGCGCAGTGGCACCGCGTGCTGACGCTCCTCGCCGCCGTGAGCCTGTTCATCGGCACCCGTGCGGTGTGGACCCAGGCGGCCACGCACCAGCTGGTCGTCGCCGGGATCATCTCGGTCTGCTACGCCTCGATCCTGGTGACCGGCGTGCTCGCCCTGACGGTCCGCCGCACCCGCTCGCTGGCCCGCCTGGACCTGGTGGTCCTGCTGACCGCGGTCACCCTCGTGCTGTGCGCCTGGACGCTGAACCACGCCGGCGGCGACGAGGCGGCCCTGACCTCCCAGGCCGCGCGGGAACTCGTCGCCGGCCACCCGGTGTACGGGCAGCCCTGGCCCTGGCTGTTCCACGCCAAGGGCGTCTCGGTGACGCCGACCATGGACGGCGGGTACGACTTCACGTACGGCTATCCCCCGCTGACCCCGCTGCTCACCGCCCCGCTGCTGTGGCTGGGCCACGGCGGCGCCCCGGCGACGGCGGCGGCGACGGTGGCGCTGGTCGTGGGTGCGGTGGTGCTGTGGCGGCTGCTGCCGGTGCCGTGGCGTTCGGCGGCGACGATGGTCTGCCTGGGCTTCGGCTTCCTGCCGGGGTACGCCCGGCAGGGCTATCCGGCGATCGTCGCCCTGGCACTGCTGGTGCCGGTGGTGGTGCGCTGGCCCCGGCTGGGTGCGCGGGGCCGGCTGGGCGCGGCCGGGGTCGCGCGGGCCGTATGTCTCGGCGCCGCGTGCGCGGCCCAGCAGCTGCCGTGGTTCGTCACGCCGTTCCTGCTGGCCGGGATCTACGCCGTGCGGCGCGGTGAGCTGGGCGGCCGGGGGGCGGCGCGGGTGGTGCTGCGGATCGCGGGGATCGCGGTGCTCACCTGGCTGCTGGTGAACACCTACTTCGCGGTGAGCGAGCCCGGCCGCTGGCTGGAGGGCGTCGCCCTGCCGCTGACCCAGGGCGCGGTGCTGCACGGCCAGGGCCTGGTGGGCGTCTCGCTGTACTTCACCCACGGCAGCGACCGGCTCGACTGGTACGGCCACGCGAGCGTGCTGCTCGCCGCCGGCCTGCTGGCGGTGTTCGTGCTGTTCGTGCGGCGGCTCGGGCCGGCCGCGACCGTGCTGCCCTGGTGCGCGTTCTACGTGGCGACCCGGTCCCAGGACGGCTACTACCTGATGATGACCCCGCTGTGGCTGGCGGCGGCCGTCACCGCGCCGCTGCCGGAGTTCGCCCACGCCTGGCAGCCGCGGCCGCGCCCGCTGACCGGCCCGCGCCGCCGGCCCGCGCTGGCCGCGGCCGCCGCGGTGCTGCTGGCGCCGGCGCTGGTGAGCGCGGTCCTGGCGGCGACCGGGACGCCACCGCTGCGGATGGACGTCACGGCGGCCCGGCACACCTCGGCACAGACGCTGTCCGGGCTGACGCTGCGGGTCACCAACACCGGCGGCACCGCGCTCACCCCGCACTACATGCTCACCACCAGCCACGGCTCGAGCCGGTACTGGTCGCTGGCGCGCGGCCCGGCCACGCTCGCCGCGCACGCCACGGCGACCGTGGAACTGCGGGCGCCGTCGGGCGGTTTCGCGGTGCCGGCGAAGAAGAGCGCCCGGCTCCGCCTGCGGGCCTTCACAGGCAGCCCGCAGACGCTGTCCACCCGGGACCTGAGCCGGGCGGAGCTGGGAGTCAGGCCGCCGCGCGGGTGAAGCGGAGCGCGGCCGTCACCGTGGTCAGGCCGCGCATCATGCCCAGCTGGTTCCAGCCCATGCCGAACTGGTCGCGGTCCACGGCGAACTCGGCCTCCAGGGTGAGCGCCTCGGCGCCGACGCCGGCCAGGCGGGCGGTGAGGGACAGGGGCCGGCTGACGCCCCGGACGGTCAGCTGCCCGGTGACCCGCACCTGGTCGCCGTCGAGCCGGTCGGCGCCGCGCACGGCGAAGGTGATCCCCGGGTGGCGGTCGGTGTCGAAGAAGTCGGCCGACCGCAGGTGGGTGTCCCGCTTGGCGCTCCTGGTGTCCAGGGAGGCCGCGTCCAGGGTGACGGTGCCGGTGACCGAGCCGTCGGGGCGGACCTCGCCGGAGCCGGCGACGCCGGCGAAGGTGCCCTTCACGGTGACCAGGCCCCACATGGTCCGGTGCCGCAGGCCGACGGTGGTCGCGGTCGGGTCGAGCTGCCAGAGGCCTGTTTCCACGGCGACGGTCATGGTCGTACTCCAAGTGATTCAAATTTGGATGACTGTGTCGGCTCACGCTAACCCCTCATCCAAATTTGGACAACAGGTAGACTCGCACCCATGTCCGCCGCCGACCCGCACCCCGCCGACCAGCCCGCCTGTCCCTTCGCGGGCGGTGCCGGGCTGCTCCCGGACGAGCTGCGCGCCTGGATGGTCCTGCTGGCCGCGACGGGCACCGTGGAACAGCGGCTGCGGTCGGTCGTGAAGGAGACCCTCGACGTCTCCCACGACGAGTTCCTGATCCTGTGCCTGCTCGCCGAACAGCCGCGCACCGGACTGCGGATGACCCAGGTCGCCGACCTCCTCGGCCGCCCCAAGACCCGCCTCACCTACCAGATCGCCTGCCTCCAGCGGGCCGGCCTCGTCACCCGCACGTCCGTGTGCGGCGACAAACGGGGCGTGCAGGTCGCCCTCACCGACAAGGCCCGCGAGCTGCTGCGCGCGGCCTCCGCCCGGCTCGCCGGCACCGTCCGCCAGGCCCTCGCCGACTCCATGGGCCCCGAGCAGCGGGCGGCCATGTGCGCCCTCGTACCGGACCTGGACGACGAGGCCCGCTGAACCCGCCGGACGGTCCGCGCGGCCCCGGAGCGGCCCAGGTCACAACCGCAAGAAGAGAAACCTCACAGCCTCCGCTCCACCTGGGCGTGAGCCGCCTGCCCTAGCATCCGAGCCATGACGGTCCTGCCTGACGACGGGCTCTCACTGGCCGCCGAGTTCCCTGACGCGACACACGAGCAGTGGCAACGCCTGGTCGAGGGCGTACTGCGCAAGTCGGGCAAGGAACTTACCGGCGCGGCAGCTGAGGACGCCCTGTCCACGACGCTGGAGGACGGGCTGCGCACCCGGCCCCTGTACACCGCGCGCGACAGCGCGCCCGACCCCGGACTGCCGGGCTTCGCCCCCTTCGTGCGGGGCAGCCGCCCGGAGGGCAGCCTCACGGGCGGCTGGGACGTACGGCAGCGGCACACGGCACTCGCCGGCGGCACGGCGGACGCCGTCCTCACCGACCTGGAGAACGGCGGCACCTCCCTCTGGCTGGTGCTGGGCGAGGGCGGCATCCCGGTCTCCGAGCTGGGCCGCGCCCTCGACGGCGTCTACCTCGACCTGGCGCCGGTCGTCCTGGACGCGGGCCGCGACACCGAGCGGGCCGCCGAGGCGCTGCTCGGGCTGTACGCGGACAAGGGCGTGGCCGCCGGGGCCGTACGCGGCAACCTGGGCGGCGACCCGCTCGGGTACGAGGCCCGCACCGGGACCCCGCTGGACTTCGCGCCGTACGCCGCCCTGGCCGCGCGCTGCGCCGGGCAGTACCCGGACCTGCGCGCGCTGACCGTGGACGCGCTGCCGTACCACGAGGCGGGCGGCTCGGCCGCGCAGGAGCTGGGCGCCTCGCTGGCCACCGGCGTGGCCTACCTGCGGGAGCTGACCGAGGCCGGGCTCGGCGTCGAACAGGCCGCCGCCCAGCTGGAGTTCCGCTACGCGGCCACCGCCGACCAGTTCCTGACCATCGCCAAGCTGCGCGCCGCGCGCCGGCTGTGGGCGCGGGTCGCCGAGGTGTGCGGGGCCCCGCAGGCGGGCGCGCAGGTGCAGCACGTGGTGACCTCGCCGGTGATGATGAGCCGCCGCGACCCGTGGGTGAACATGCTCCGCACGACGGTCGCGACGCTCGCCGCGGGGGTGGGCGGCGCCGACTCCGTGACCGTGCTGCCGTTCGACCACGCGCTCGGGCTGCCCGACGCGTTCGCCCGGCGGATCGCCCGCAACACCTCCACGATCCTGATCGAGGAGTCCCACCTGGCCCGGGTCGTCGACCCGGCGGGCGGCTCCTGGTACGTCGAGCGCCTGACGGACGAACTCGCCGAGGCCGCCTGGCAGTTCTTCCGGTCCATCGAGCGCGACGGCGGCCAGGCGGCCGTCCTGCGCTCCGGCCGGCTGCGCACCGACCTCGCGACGACCTGGGCGGAGCGCTCCAAGCGGCTCGCCAAGCGGCGCGAGCCCATCACCGGGGTCAGCGAGTTCCCGCTGCTGGCCGAGAAGCCGGTGGAGCGCGAGCCCGCGCCCGAGCCGCCGTCCGGCGGTCTGCCGCGGGTGCGCCGCGACGAGGCGTACGAGGAGCTGCGCGCCCGCTCCGACGCCCACCTGGCGGCGACCGGCGCCCGGCCCCGGATCTTCCTCGCCACGCTCGGCTCCGCCGCCGAGTACACCGCCCGCGCGACCTTCGCCGCGAACCTCTTCCAGGCCGGCGGCATCGAGCCGGTCACCGAGGGCCGCTTCGAGGACAGCGGCGCGACCGAGGCCGTGCTGTGCTCCAGCGACGCGCTCTACGCCGAACAGGCCGGACAGGCCGCCGAGTCGCTGCGCGCGGCCGGCGCCCGGCACGTGTTCCTGGCGGGCCGGGGCGACCACCCCGGCATCGACAGTTACGTCTTCGCGGGCTGCGACGCCGTCGACGTCCTCTCCGCGACCCTCGACCGCATGGGAGTGTCCTGATGGGAATCCCCGACTTCTCCGGCATCGAGCTGGGGACCCCGGTCACCGACGGCACCGAAGGCGAGTGGCGTGCGGCCCTGGAGCGGGCCACCGGGGGCGCGGAGCCGGTGTGGGAGACCCCGGAGGGCATCGGGGTCAAGCCGCTGTACACCGGCCGTGACCTGGAGGGCCTGGACTTCCTGGGCACCTACCCGGGCATGGCGCCGTACCTGCGCGGCCCCTACCCGACGATGTACGTCAACCAGCCCTGGACGATCCGCCAGTACGCGGGCTTCTCCACCGCCGAGGAGTCCAACGCGTTCTACCGGCGCAACCTGGCGGCCGGCCAGAAGGGCCTGTCGGTCGCCTTCGACCTGCCCACGCACCGGGGCTACGACAGCGACCACCCGCGCGTGACCGGCGATGTCGGCATGGCGGGCGTGGCGATCGACTCGATCTACGACATGCGGCAGCTGTTCGACGGGATCCCCCTCGACAAGATGACCGTGTCGATGACGATGAACGGCGCCGTGCTGCCGGTTCTCGCGCTGTACATCGTGGCGGCGGAGGAGCAGGGCGTACCGCCCGAGAAGCTGGCCGGGACCATTCAGAACGACATTCTGAAGGAGTTCATGGTCCGCAACACCTACATCTACCCGCCGAAGCCGTCGATGCGGATCATCTCCGACATCTTCGCGTACACCTCGCAGCGGATGCCGCGCTACAACTCCATCTCCATCTCGGGCTACCACATCCAGGAGGCCGGCGCGACGGCCGACCTGGAGCTGGCGTACACGCTCGCGGACGGCGTGGAGTACATCCGGGCCGGGCGGGAGGCGGGCCTGGACGTGGACGCGTTCGCGCCCCGCCTGTCGTTCTTCTGGGCGATCGGCATGAACTTCTTCATGGAGGTCGCCAAGCTGCGCGCGGCGCGGCTGCTGTGGGCGAAGCTGGTGAAGCAGTTCGACCCGAAGAACACCAAGTCGCTGTCGCTGCGCACCCATTCGCAGACCTCGGGCTGGTCGCTGACCGCGCAGGACGTCTTCAACAACGTCACCCGCACCTGCGTGGAGGCGATGGCGGCGACCCAGGGCCACACCCAGTCGCTGCACACCAACGCCCTCGACGAGGCGCTCGCGCTGCCGACGGACTTCTCGGCGCGCATCGCCCGCAACACCCAGCTGCTGATCCAGCAGGAGTCGGGCACCACCCGGGTCATCGACCCGTGGGGCGGCAGCGCCTACGTGGAGCGGCTGACGTACGACCTCGCCCGCAGGGCCTGGGCGCACATCCAGGAGGTCGAGCAGGCGGGCGGCATGGCGCAGGCCATCGACGCCGGCATCCCCAAGCTGCGCGTGGAGGAGGCCGCGGCCCGCACCCAGGCCCGCATCGACTCCGGGCGCCAGCCGGTGATCGGCGTGAACAAGTACCGGGTCGAGAACGACGAGCAGATCGAGGTCCTCAAGGTCGACAACTCCTCCGTGCGGGCCCAGCAGATCGAGAAGCTGCGGCGGCTGCGGGCGGAGCGGGACGAGACCGCGTGCCGTGACGCGCTGGACGCGCTCACCCGGGCCGCCGACGGCGACGGCAACCTGCTGGAGCTGGCCGTGCGCGCGGCCCGCGCCAAGGCGACCGTCGGGGAGATCTCCGACGCCCTGGAGAAGGTGTACGGGCGGCACGCGAGCCAGATCCGTACGATTTCCGGTGTGTACCGCAACGAAGCAGGCCAGTCCCCGTCCGTGGACCGCACCCGGGCCCTGGTGGACGCGTTCGAGGAGGCCGAGGGGCGCCGGCCGCGCATCCTGGTCGCCAAGATGGGCCAGGACGGCCACGACCGCGGCCAGAAGGTGATCGCGACCGCCTTCGCCGACCTCGGCTTCGACGTCGACGTCGGCCCGCTGTTCCAGACGCCGGAGGAGGTCGCCCGGCAGGCGGTCGAGGCGGACGTGCACGTGGTCGGGGTGTCCTCGCTGGCCGCCGGCCACCTCACGCTCGTCCCGGCGCTGCGCGAGAAGCTCGCCGAGGAGGGCCGCGAGGACATCATGATCGTGGTCGGCGGTGTCATCCCGCCGCAGGACGTGCCGACGCTGCGGGAGATGGGTGCCGCGGAGGTGTTCCTGCCGGGGACGGTGATCCCGGACGCGGCGTACGACCTGGTGCGGCGCCTGTCGGCCGACCTCGGCCACGACCTGTAGCCCCCGCATGGCTGCGATCGATCTCGACACCTATGTGAAGGGCGTGCTCGACGGGAGGCGGGCCCTGGTGGCCCGCGCCATCACGCTCGTGGAGTCCACCCGGCCGCAGCACCGGGCGCTGGCGCAGCAGTTGCTCACCGAGCTGCTGCCGCACAGCGGCCGGGCGCGGCGGATCGGCATCAGCGGGGTGCCCGGGGTCGGCAAGTCGACGTTCATCGACGCGTTCGGCACGATGCTGACCTCGCTGGGCCACCGGGTGGCGGTCCTCGCCGTCGACCCCTCCTCCACCCGCACCGGCGGCTCCATCCTGGGCGACAAGACCCGGATGGAGCGCCTGGCGGTCGACCCGGACGCCTTCGTCCGCCCCTCCCCCAGCGCGGGCACGCTGGGCGGGGTCGCCAAGGCCACCCGGGAGTCGATGGTGGTGATGGAGGCGGCCGGCTACGACGTGATCCTCGTGGAGACCGTCGGCGTCGGCCAGTCGGAGACGACGGTCGCTGAGATGGTCGACTCCTTCCTGCTGCTCACCCTGGCCCGCACCGGCGACCAGCTCCAGGGCATCAAGAAGGGCGTCCTGGAGCTGGCCGACGTGATCGCCGTCAACAAGGCGGACGGCCCGCACGAGCGCGACGCGCGGGCCGCCGCCCGGGAACTGGCGGGCGCGCTGCGTCTGATGCACGGCAGGGACGCCTTCTGGACCCCGCCGGTGCTGCACTGCAGCGCCCGCGAGTCGACCGGCCTCGACACGGTCTGGGAGCGCCTGGAACAGCACCGCACGCTGCTCGACTCCACCGGCCGGCTGGCGGCCAAGCGCCGGGACCAGCAGGTGGGGTGGACCTGGGCGATGGTCCGGGACGAACTCCTGGGCCGCCTGCACTCCGACCCCGCGGTCCGCGCGACCGCCCCCGACCTCGAACGCCAGGTCAGGGAGGGCCGCCTGACGGCGACCCTGGCGGCGGAACGCATCCTGGCGGCGTTCGAGGGCGCTACGCCGCCTTCACCCGCGGGCTGACGGGGGCGTTGAGGGCCTCCGGGGCCGGTTCGCCGGCGAGGGTCTGCAGGAGCGCGCGGACGACGTCCGTCGCCGCGCGCTCCTGGGCCTCCCGGGTGCTGGCGCCCAGGTGCGGGGTCACCGTCACGTTGTCGAGCCGGAGCAGGGGCGAGTCGGTGCACGGCTCGTCGTCGAAGACGTCCAGGGCGGCGCCCGCGAGCCGGGACTCGTGCAGGGCCGTGTACAGGGCCGCCTCGTCCACGATGCCGCCGCGGGCGACGTTGGCGAGGTAGGCCGTGGGCTTGACCAGGCGGAGTTCGGCCTCGCCGATCAGGCCCACGGTCCGCGGTGTCCGCGGGACGTGCACGGTGAGGAAGTCGGAGCGGGACAGCAGCTCCTCCAGGGGAACGAGCTTGATGCCGTGCTGGTCCGCCGTCTGGGCCGTGGCGTAGGGGTCGTGGCCGAGGACCGTCATGTCGAAGGCGGCCATGCGCCGCGCCACGGCCAGGCCGATGCGGCCGAGCCCGACGATCCCCAGGGTCTTGCCCGCGAGTTCGGTGCCGACGTGGGTGCTGCGCCGCCAGACGCCGGACTTCACCTCCGTGCCGGCGGTCTGGATGTCGCGGGCCGCCGCCAGCAGCAGCCCGCACGTCAGTTCGGCGGCGCTGACGACGTTGGCGGCCGGGGCGTTGACCACCACGACGCCGGCCGCGGTGGCGGCGGCGACGTCGATGTTGTCGACCCCCACCCCCGCCCGGCCGACGACGGCGAGCCGGGGGGCCGCCGCGAGGACCTCGGCGTCCACGGTGGTGGCGCTGCGGACGAGGAGGGCGTCGGCGTCGGCCACCGCGGCCAGGAGCCGCGCACGGTCGGCGCCGTCGCAGTGGCGCACCTCGTACCCCGGGCCGAGGCGCTCCAGGGCGGCCGCCGGCAGGGGGTCGGCGACCAGGACAACACGGGAAGTCATCGGATTCTCCCTAGCGGGTGTGGGGGGCTGCTGGGCGGTGCGGCAGTGCCGTGCACGGGGGTGGCCGGGGACGGGACTGGGCTTGCCGCCCCCGGCCACCCCGGTGCCGCGGCTCAGCTCTCGACCGCCATCACGATGCCGAAGGCGATCATGACCGTGCCCGCGGTGGCGTCGACGTTGCGGCGGACCGAGCGGCGCTTCATCCAGGTGCGCAGGCCGTGGGCGCCGAGGCTGATCAGGCCGTACCAGATCACCGCCTCCACCGCGTTGACCGCGGCCAGCGCGGTGCCCATGAACGCCGGGGACACGCCGGACGGTATGAACTGCGGGATGGTGGCGCCGTAGAAGACACCCACCTTGGGGTTGGCCAGGTTGTTGAGCATGCCGCGGCCGAAGGAGCGCCACAGCGAGGCGGACTCCGGCTCCAGCTCGGTGTCCTTCTCCTGGCCCGCGCCGATGGCCCGGGCCGAGCGCCACAGCCCGATGCCCAGCCAGACCATGTAGGCGGCGCCGACGATCCGGAACACGGTGTACGCCGTCTCGGAGGCGTCCAGCAGGGCGCCGATGCCCACCGCGATCGCCCCGCCCCAGATGACGGCGCCGACGCCCACGCCCACGCCGGTGATGAACCCGTGGAGCCGCCCACGCGCCACGGTGTTGCGGATGACCAGCGCGGTGTCCACGCCCGGCATGATCACCAGCAGGGCGGACACCAGGGCGAACGAGACCAGTGACTGTAGAACCGACACGCTTACACTCCTGACTTCTCGGCCGTGATGTCGGCCAGGGGGATTCCGTCGCGCGTGAGACCGCGCAGCCAGTTGCGGTAGAAGAGCCGTCCGTGATCCTGCCAGTTCTCCACCGGGGCCGCCGACGGATCGTCGTCAGGGAAGTAGTTGACCGGGAGGGCGATGTCCGCGCCCTTGTCCTGGTCGCGGCGGAACTGCCGCAGCAGGGTGTCGGGGTCGTACTCCGGGTGCCCGGAGACGTACAGCTCCCGGCCGTCCCGGCTGGCGGCGATGTGCACGCCGGACTCGGGCGACTCCACCAGGATCCGCAGCTCCCCGGTCTTCTCGAAGTCGGCGCGGAGGTTCTCGGTGTGGCGCGACTGGGGCACCGTCACGACCGGCTCGAAGTCCGCCAGGAGCGGGGAGGAGGGGTCGGTGAGCGTGTTCGGGAAGTTGCCGAACAGCTTGGCGGGCAGCTCGTGCTTGGGGATGCCGTACCGGTGGTACAGCGCGGCCTGGGCGCCCCAGCAGACGTACTGGGCGGAGGTGACGTGCTCCCGCGCCCAGTCGATGATGCCGCGCAGCTCGTCCCAGTACGTCACCTGCTCGAAGGGCAGCAGCTCGACGGCGGCGCCGGTCACGATCAGGGCGTCGAAGCGGCGGTCGGCGACGTCCTCGTGCGTCTGGTAGTGCTCCTTGAGGTACGCCTCGGGCGTGCTCTTGGAGATGTGGTCCCGGGGGCGCAGCAGGGTGACGCGGACGGGCAGCCCGGCACCGGACAGCAGGCGCAGCAGCTGGGTCTCGGTGACCGGCTTGTCCGGCATCAGGTTGAGGATGGCGAGTTCGACGGCCGGGGTCGCGGCGGCGGCGTCGCGGGGCTCGACGGTGACCGTGATGCCTTCGTCGGCGAGCTGGTCGACGGCGTCGATCCGGGTGGGGACGATGAGGGTCACTGCGCAGGGCTCCTGGTGGTCTCGGGCTCGGTGGCGGCGGCGAGTTCGGCCAGTACGGCGGTGACGCACCGGTCGGCGTCCGCCAGCGCGCGGTTGCGGCCGCCGGGCGAGGGCACGTAGTGGTTGTAGAAGGTGGCCCCCTCGCAGAGCGGGCCGAGGACGCGGACCTTCCGGTCGGGCCGGCCGTCGGCGGCGACGGGATGCTGGTCCGCCGTGATGTCGACACCGCGGCTGCTGCGCGCGCCGGGGCGGTGCCGGCGGATCCGCCCGCCGGCCACGAGGTCCGCCAGCAGCGGGCTGCCGGTCGCCTCCACGTCGGGCTGGCCCGAGGTGGCGTACGCCAGCCAGTACGCCGGCTCGCTGTGGCCGGTGCCCAGGCGGGTGGAGGAGATCCGCCACGCCGTCCCGTCCCACTCGACGCGCGGCGCGGGCCCGAAGGGGACGCTGACGATCCCGGCCTCCAGCAGGGCGAGCAGCTCCTCGTGCCGGTCGAGCTGCGGGCCGGTCACCGAGCGGTTGAGGGTCGCGGTGAAGGAGCCGTAGAACTCCTCGTGGGAGTCCTCGTCCAGGCCGCCGAAGTCGACGGCGTGGCGGACGACGTCGCGCAGGTCGCGCAGGACCTCCAGGCCGGCCTTGGTGGGGCTGCCGTCGAGGCCGAGCCGTGCCTCGACGAGGTCCGAGCGCAGCCGCTCCTCGTACCACTTCTGGTAGGCGTCGCTGGAGTCGAACTCGGCGCTGTCGGGGTAGAGCAGCTCCTGCGGGTCGAAGTGGCCGAACCGCTCGGCGTGTTCCTGGTCCAGGGCCCGCAGCTCGTCGTCCAGGGTGCCCGCGTCCGCCGCCGCGCGGAGCCTGGCCGTCAGGGCGTGCTCGGCGTCGGCGCCCCGCGCGAGGGCGGCGCCGCGGCGGTGGAAGGCGATGCGCATCTCGGTGCGGATCAGCGGGAGCAGGTCGCCGTGCAGGCTCAGCGGGCGGTCGTCCCCGGTGGCGCGGAGGCGGTCCAGGGCCTCGGCGGTGAACACCACCGGCCGGTACGGTCCGCCGGTGCGGTTGGCGGCGGGCCGGGCCCGGAAGGGGATGCCGGTCCGGGAGAACAGCAGGACGCGCGGTTCCCGTCCGCTGGGCAGGTAGCGCAGGCCGCCGTCGGCCGCCTCGTACCGGCCGCCCCGGCCGAGGGTGAGCGAGGCGAGGACGTCCATGGCCGACAGGCCGGTGCCGCCGAGGGCGACGGTCCGGCCGGCCGTGACCTCCGCGAAGGCCGCGGCGGGCGGGTAGATGGCGTGGATGCGACGGGACGCGCCCGGTGCTCCGGGATCGGGCGCGGCCGGCGGGGTGTGGCCGGTGGTGAGGAAGACCCGGTCCACCCGCAGCGTCTCGCCGGTGTCCAGGGTGATCTGCCGGGAGTCGCCGGGACCGGCGGACAGGCCGGTCGCCGTGGCGCGGTGGAACCGTATCTCCACGTTCTCGGGGACCCGGTCCAGCAGGCGCCGCAGGAACCAGGCGAGGTACTCGCCGAGCACCCTGCGGGGCAGGTAGTCGTCCGGCCGGACCGGCCGGCCCTCGTCGCCGAGGGTGTAGCCGTCCTCGCCCACCTTCAGGCCCCGGGCCGTCACCCAGGTGTACAGGTCGGGACCCCGGTCGCCGACGGCCGCGCCGACCGTCGCCTCGTCGGGGAAGAGGCTCACCTGTGCGGCGACGGTGTTGAGCAGCAGGTGGTCGGGCTGGTCGACGGCGTGGATGCCGACGCCGCTGCCGTCCGGGTCCACGACCTCGACGACGAGCCGGCGGCCCGCCCAGTCCGGCCGTGCGGCGCGGGTGACGAGGCGTTCGAGGACGCCGATGCCGCGGGAGCCCAGGCCGATGATGCCGACGGTGCCCGCGACCGCGGTCGGCTGGAGGGAAGTCGTCGTCACCACCGCTCGGTCTCCCCGAAGAAGTCGGCGATGGCGGTGACGCGGCCCGACTCGGCGGCCACGCGGTGCACTTCGAGGCCCACGGCGAGGTCCAGGACGCCCAGGCCGAAGGGCGAGAAGACGACCGGCTTGTCGGTGCCGACCGTGGCCTCGCCGTTGATGACCTCGGCGAGGGTGCCGGTGATGAAGTCCCGGTTGCCGTACTTCTGTTCGGCCAGGTGCGGTGAGGTGTTGGCCTTCAGGCAGTGGTCGACGTCGTCCACGACGTTGTAGGAGCCGGCGATGATCTCGGGGCCGATGTCCCGCAGGGAGATGTTGAGGACGATCTGCCCGGGGGCGAAGGCGTCGGGGTCGAGGACGTACGGCTCACCGGCCGTGGTGGCGAAGACGACCAGGTCGGCGCCGGACACGGCCTCCTGGAGGGTCTGGGCGTAGGACGCCGGGTACGCCAGCCGCTCGGTGGCGTGGGCCGCCAGGGCGGTGCCGTACTCCTGGCTCAGGTCGTGCACCGCGACCTGCTCGAACGTCCACTGCTCGGCGTGGAAGAACTCCAGGATGTTGCGGGCGATGATGCCCGCGCCCACCACCGCGAGCCGGCCGCCCTTGCGCCCGCCGGTGAGGACGTCCGCCGCCAGGACGGCCGACGCGGCGGTGCGGGAGGCGCTGATCTGCGAGGCCTCCAGCAGCGCGAACGGGTAGCCGGTCTCGGCGTCGTTGAGGACGAGCGTGGCCGAGGCGCGGGGGATGCCGCGCTCGATGTTGGCCGGGAAGCTCGCGATCCACTTGATGCCGGCGACCTCCCGCTCGCCGTCGAGGTAGGCGGGCAGGGCGATGATGCGGTCCGCCGGCTTCTCGGGGAAGCGGAGGAAGTAGCTGTCCGGGTTCACGGAACGCCCGGCGTGGTGGGCCAGGTAGGTGTCGCGCACGACCCGGACGATGTCCCGGCGGCTGTCCCGGACGATGTCCCGGACGGTACGGCCGTTGACGACATCGAATTCGAACATGGTGACTCCTTCAATCTCTGTGCGTGATGCGCGGTGGGGCGGAGACGGCAACCGGGTCCGGGTCAGTCGTCGACGGCGCCGAAGCGCTCGCCGACCCAGTCGTCGTCGTAGATCGTGTCGAGGTAGCGTTCGCCGAGGTCCGGGCTGATGGCGACCACCGAGGCGCCCTCGGGGATGTCGCGGTGCCGGGTCTCGACCGCGGCGAGCACCGAACCGGTGGAGCCGCCGG
This sequence comes from Streptomyces sp. NPDC046881, assembly GCF_040645015.1. NCBI lineage: Bacteria > Bacillati > Actinomycetota > Actinomycetes > Kitasatosporales > Streptomycetaceae > Streptomyces > Streptomyces sp. NPDC046881. The sequence continues at coordinate 31,823 of NZ_JBEYXJ010000054.1, forward strand.
CGAGGATGCCCCGCCCGGTCGCGAGCCGCCGGCACATGCGCACCGCCTCGGCCTCCGGCACCATGACGACCTCGTCCACGAGCCCGTCGCGGAAGATCTCCGGACGCCGGCTCGTGCCCAGGCCGGGGATGTGCCGGCGGGCCGGGGACGCACCGAAGGTGACCGAGCCGGCGGTGTCGACCGCGATGATGCGGGTACCGGGCGAGTGCTCGCGGAAGTACTCGGCGCAGCCCATGAGCGTGCCGGTGGTGCCCGCGCCGACGAAGAGGACGTCGACCTCGCGCTCCTTGAGCAGGGCGGGGGCGGTACGCCGGTAATGGGCCTGCGGATTGGCCTCGTTGGCGTACTGGTTGGGCCACACCAGGCCGGGGTCCTCGCGCAGCCGGGCGTGGATGTGGTCGATACGGGACTGCAGGAAGCCGCCGTTGGCGTCGCGGCGGTCGACGATGACGACCTCGGCGCCGTAGGCCCGCATCAGACGGACGCTGGTGGCCGCGGTGTTGGGGTCCGCGACACAGGTGAACCGGTAGCCGCGGGCCGCGCAGACCGAGCTGAGCGCGATGCCGAGGTTGCCGGAGGACGACTCGATGACCCGGCCGCCGGGCTTGAGCACGCCACGGCGCTCCAGGTCCTCCAGCAGGCCCACGGCCGCCTTCAGTTTGATGGACCCCGCGAGGTTGAGGCCTTCGATCTTGAGCGTGAGGTCGATGCCGGGGATGAAACCGCTCAGGTCGAGGAAAAGGTCGTCGAGGACCAGGTCGTACGCATTGCGAAAGATCATCGAGCACCTTCGGAAACGGGTCGAGCGTGACGGAGGTGGTACGAGTGGTGCGGTGCCGACGGCACGCCGACGACCACCCGGGCGCGGGAGGGCGCGGGCAGGCCGAGGACGCGGGGCAGGAGCCGTCGCGGAACAGGACGCGGACGTGGTCCGGAGTGCGCCGGCGGAGTGCAGCCCACCCCGTCCGGCCGGACGTCAGGAGAGCGCGGCCTCAGCCGTGGGAAGTGCCCGGCCCGTCGATGAGTCGCCCGGTGCGACAGTGCGGGAGGCGCGCCCGGGCGCGCGGACACGGGACGGTCCGGGTGCGGGCGGAAGGGCCTTCCCCGGAGGCGGCGAGTCGCCGGTGCGTCGCGGGGACTGTGCCGTGCTGGTCGGGACACCGCTGCTCGCGGTGCGGGAGCCGCCTACTCCGGTCAGTGGGACGGGAGTTCGCTCGCCCGGGCGGCAGGGCGTCGATGAGCGCTAAGTGGTCGTCCGTCTGCTCGTGGACCGACGCCCGGGACGGTTTGGAGTGGTTTTCCCTCGGTGCGACGAGCGCACGCGTGACATGCACGCCTTTCCCCTTCCCCCGTGGACGGCAATGGTGTTGCCTGTATGTCACGGACTGCCGATGTGACGGCGTTGCGTGATCTTGGGGTAACTCTAACTCGCCCTCCGTGACGCGTCTATGACAACGAGATGAAACCCTCCGGGCAGCCGGGACACCGGCGCCCGAGGTCACCGCGGGCGGGCGCGGGCCCGGCGGAAGCGCTCCAGGCCCTCCGACAGCTCCACCACCGGGTCGGGGTAGTCCAGCGCGGCCCGGTCGGGACCCGGCAGTTTCCAGGGCTCGTGCACCGCCGGGGCCGCGACGCCCCGCAGCTCGGGCACCCAGCGGCGCACGTAGGTGCCCCGGGGGTCGTACTTCTTCGCCTGCGCAACCGGGTTGAGGACCCGGTTGGGGCGGGTGTCGGTGCCGGTGCCGGCCACCCACTGCCAGTTCAGCTGGTTGTTGGCCACGTCCCCGTCGACCAGCCAGTACAGGAAGTGCGCGGCGCCGATCCGCCAGTCGACGTAGAGCGTCTTGCTCAGGAAACCGGCCGTCAGCAGCCGGGCGCGGTTGTGCATCCAGCCCTCGTGGCGCAGTTGCCGCATCGCCGCGTCGATCACCGGATAGCCGGTACGGCCCTCCTGCCACGCCTCGATGTCGTCCCGCGCGGTGCTCTCGGTGCGCCAGCGGTCGTGCCGGGTGCGGTAGTCGGTGTGCGCCGCGTCGGGGCGGGCGGCGAGGACCTGGCGGTGGAAGTCACGCCAGGCGAGCTGCCGGACCAGTGCCTCGGCGCCCGGGCCGCCGCGGCGGCGTCCCCGGTGGACCAGTTCCACCGCGGACAGGGTGCCGAAGTGCAGGTGCGCGGAGAGCTTCGAGGTGGCGTCGGCGGCCAGGTCGTCGCGGGTGTCGTCGTAGGCGTCGAGTCCGTTGCGCCAGTAGGCGGCCATCCGTCTGCGGCCCGCGCGCTCCCCGCCGGCCGGCAGTCCGGGCGAGACGCCGGGGGCGGCGCCGCGGGCGGGCAGCGGCTCGCCCCGGACGTGGTCGGGCACGGGGACGCGGCGCGGGGCGCCGACGGCCGGGCGCAGCCGGACCTGCGTCCAGCGCCGGAGGTACGGCGTGAAGACGGCGAAGTGGTCCGACGAGGCGGGGGTCACCTCGCCGGGCGGCACGGCCACGGTGACCGCGTCGTGCACGGACAGGCGGCGCCCGTCGGACTCCAGCGCCCGCCGCAGCCGCTCCTCGCGCCGGGTGGCGAAGCGGCTGTGCGCCGCCGACAGGTGCACCTCGTCGGCGTCCGCCTCGCGGACCACGCGGCACACCTCCTCCACCAGGTCGCCGGAGCGCACCACGAGCCGCCCGCCGCGCTCGCGCAGCCCGGCGTCGAGGTCGGCGAGGCAGTCGGCGAGGAACGCGCTGCGGTTGGGGGTGGCGAACCCGGCCGCGGCCACGGCCCGGTCCCGCACGAAGAGCGGCACGACCGCGTCGGCGGCCGCCAGGGCCGCGCGCAGCGGCGGATGGTCGTACAGACGGAGGTCGGAGGTGAACAGGACGACCGCGACGCGCATCGGTGTCAGCCTTCCCCCGGGAGCGCGGGGCCGCGCGCCTGCGCGCGTTCGGCGGCGCGGACGATGTTCCGGGCCATGCCCCCGAAGACGACCGCGTGGAAGGGCGACACGCTCCACCAGTACACCTGGCCGAGCAGTCCGTGCGGGTGGAACAGGGCGCGCTGCCGGTATCGGGCGCCGCCGGCCCCGTCCGCGTCGACGTGCATCTCCAGCCAGGCCAGGCCGGGCAGCCGCATCTCGGCGCGCAGCCGCAGCAGCCGCCCGCGCTGGATCTCCTCCACCCGCCAGAAGTCCAGCGAGTCGCCGACCCGGAGCCGCCGGGCGTCCCGGCGTCCCCGGCGCAGGCCCACCCCGCCGGCCAGGCGGTCGAGCCAGCCGCGCACCGCCCAGGCCAGCGGGAAGGAGTACCAGCCGTTCTCGCCGCCGATGCCCTCGACCACGTCCCACAGCGCGTCGGGCGCGACGTCGGCGCGGCGTTCGCGTACGTCGGTGTAGAGGCTGCCGCCCGCCCAGTCCGGGTCGGTGGGCAGCGGGTCGCTGGGCGCGCCCGGCACGGAGGCGGAGGACCAGCGGGTGGCGACCTGCGCGTCACGCACGCGTTCCAGCGCGAGGGCGACGGCGCGGTCGAAGCCGATGGGGTGGCCGGGCGGGCTGGGCACGTACCGCTCGATGTCCCGCTCCCGGCACACCACCTCGTGGCGCAGCGACTCCGTCAGCGGACGGGCGATGGCGGCCGGTACGGGGGTCACCAGGCCGACCCAGTGACTGGACAGGCCGGGGGTGAGCACGGGCACGGGCACGATGAGCCGCCGGGGCAGCCCGGCGACGGCGGCGTACCGCCGCATCATCTCCACGTACGTCAGCACCTCGGGGCCGCCGATGTCGAAGGCCCGGCCGACGTCGGCCGGCAGGCCGGCGCAGCCGACCAGGACGCGCAGCACGTCCCGCACGGCGATGGGCTGGATGCGGGTGTGCACCCAGCGCGGGGTGACCATCACCGGCAGCCGCTCGGTGAGGTAGCGCAGCATCTCGAAGCTCGCGGACCCGGAGCCGATGATGACGGCGGCCCGCAGCACGGCCGTCGGCACGCCCGAGCCGAGGAGGATGCGCCCCACCTCGGCGCGGGAGCGCAGGTGCGGGGAGAGTTCCCGCTCGGGCACGCCGGCCGGGGTCAGCCCGCCCAGGTAGACCAGGCGGCCGACGCCCGCCCGGCGGGCCCGCTCGCCGAACAGGCGGGCCGCCTCCCGGTCGGTCCGCTCGAAGTCGCGGCCGGTGCCGAGCGCGTGCACCAGGTAGTAGGCGACGTCGACGCCCTCCAGCGCCGCCGCCACCGAGCCGGCGTCGGTGACATCACCGCGCGCGACCTCCACCCGCCCGGCCCACGGCTGGTCGCGCAGCTTCCGGGGCGTGCGCACCAGGCAGCGCACCCGGTACCCGGCGTCCAGCAGTTCCGGCACCAGCCGCCCGCCGATGTAGCCGCTGGCGCCGGTCACCAGACAGAGCCTCGCGTCCTCCACGTGAACCGCCGCCTCCTCAGTCGTCCGGGCCTCGTCGCTCCCCCGCGCGCTCCCCGGTTACCTCTACGGTGCCGCCCGCCCGCGCGGATGCACCGGATGCGCGGGGCAACCGGGTGACAGGAGCACCACGGCCCCCCGGCCACGGCAGGCGAGCCGGGTCACCGGACCGGCTGCCCCCTCGGCGCCCTGCGCCGGTCACCGAGGAGGGAGAAGACGACGGCGGCGAAGTAGAGCGCCCAGATCGGCGCGGCCAGCGCCAGCATGGTCAGCGGGTCCGTGCTCGGCGTCGCCACGGCCGAGAAGACCGTGATGCCCACGACCACGGCGCGCCACCGGCCCAGCATCCGCCGGCCGGACAGCACTCCGGTGAGGTTCAGCATCACCAGCAGCAGCGGCATCTCGAAGGCCAGACCGAAGACGACCACCATGCGGGTGACGAGGTCGAGCAGTTCGTCCAGCGGCAGCAGGCTGTGCACGCCGTGCGGGGTGAGGCCGATCAGTACCCTCGCGGTCCTGGGCAGCACCTCGTAGGCGAAGAAGGCGCCGCCGAGGAACAGCGGGACGCCCGTACCGGCGAACGCGCAGGCGTATTTCCGCTCGCGCTCGTGCAGGCCGGGGGCGGCGAACGCCCACAGCTGGTACAGCCACACCGGAGAGGCCAGCACGACGCCGGCCACCAGCGAGACCTTCAGCGCCAGGGTGAAGGGCGCGAGCAGACCGTTGATCGTGAGGTGCGCGCAGACGGTGTGCGCGGGATGCCCGGCCGGATCGGCGAGGGGGGCCGGGCAGCCGACCGCTGCCAGGACCGGCCGTACCAGGAGGCTGATGATCTTTTTGTACGAGAAAGCCGCGGGGACCGTGACGGCCAGGACGGCGAGGACGGCCCTGGCGAGCCGGGTGCGGAGTTCACGGAGGTGCTCCCCGAGCGGCATCCGCCCCTCGGGGTCCTTCCTCCCGGTGCGGACCTGCTTCGGCATGCCCAGGCCTCACGTGCCGCGCCCGGGGCGTGCCTCGTCCGAGGCGTCGTCGGCCCGCATCGCCCTGGTCTCGCTCCGGAGGATCCGCAGGGACTTGCCCAGCGCCCGTGCGGTGTCGGGCAGTTTCTTCGAGCCGAAGACCATGATCACGACCGCGGCCAGGACCAGCAGGTGCCAGGGCTCCAGCGCGTTGCGGAACACCGTCACACCGTCCTTTCGCATGCGCCGGCGCCCGTACCGCGCGACCGTTCCTGTTGCCGGGTGTCGCTGTCGTCGCTGGTCATGTTTCCTTCTTCCGGTCGGGGCGGGTTCAGGTTCCCGGGCGCCCGGCGGCCGTCCAGGCGGCGTACTCCTGGCGGACGTAGAGGCGGCGGCTCACGGCGCGCATGACCGTGTCGGGGTGGCGCGGACCGGCCACGAGACCGGGGTGGCGGCGGTCGTGCAGGACGAGTTGTCCGGCGGTGTCCGCAGCCGCCGCGACCGGGCCGGGGCCGGGGGCGGCGCAGGCCAGCCGGTCCATGAGGGCGGCCCGGCGCAGCAGTCGGACGCGTTCGGCGGCCGTCGTGTCGGCCGGGGGGCCGGTGCCGGGACCGGCCCGGCGGCCGTCGCGTTCGGCCTCGAGTGCGAGCACCTCGTGCATCTCGTGGCGCAGGTCCGGTGCGCCGGCGTACGCCTCGTGCGGGGGCGGGACGTCGATGCCCTCGGTGTGGTCCGGGGTCCTGTCCATGGTCGCTTCCTCCCGGTCAGGACGAGCACCGCAGGCGGGCGCGGACCTCGCGGCCACCGCCTGTCTGGTGGGCCTCGGTCGACTGGGCGAGGTACTGGACGATGCCGGTGCCGCGGCCGTGTTCGTCGGGAGGGATGTCGGGGCGGTGGCGCTCCACCGCCCTGCCGGAGTCGGCGACCACGATGTGCAGCGTGCCGTCGTCGAGGACGAGCCGCAGGGTCATCCGCTCGCGGCCGTACAGGGCGGCGTTGGCGGCGAGTTCGTCGGTGATGAGGATGGCGGAGTCCCGCTCGCTCGCGGGTACCTGCCAGGCCTCCAGCACATCCGCCGTGAAGTGGCGGACGGCGCCGACGTGCGCCTCCTGCGCGGGCAGGGTGAGCTGCGCCTCGTGGCGGCGGGGCCGGCCGGGCTGCGGACTCGTGCGGGGGAGGTCGGTCACGAACATCGTTCTCTGACTCTTCCGTGAGTGTGCGGAGACCGGGAGGGCGGACCTCCGGCGGCAACCACTCGGGGTGTCGGCGGGCTGATCCTGTATGGCGCGCTCATGTGGTTTCACGGGTGAGGCATGCTGAACGGTTCGAGCAATCTGCCCTTTTTGCACGACTTCTTGCGGCTCGCACCGGGGCGGCGGCCCGGCCTGGCCCACCGGGCCCCTCAGCCGCAACTCGCTGCCGCACGCGGGCCGACCGGGCACCGGCGGCCCGCTTCCCCGCCCGTGGTCGCGCCAGGAGGGATGCCGGGGCGCAGCGCCACCGAAGCGGGCGGAGACGCCGCTGCCGGACCGTCACGCCACGGCCGTGCGAGGGAAGCCCCTGCCCCGGTCCGGCACGCCCCTGCCCCGGCCCGGCAGCCCCCCCCTGCCCCGGTGCGGCACGCCCGTGCCCGGGTACCGGCCCGCGCGGCGCCCGTCGGCCTCTCGGCGACGAGGCAGCGGTGCCGGTCACCGGGGCCGCCGCGCCGCTCCGGGAGCCGCCGTGGTCGACGGCCCCTCCCCCGCCGGAGCCGTGCCGCGCGGTGGAAGCGGCCGGCGACGGCGGCCACGCGCACGCGGGAGGAGGCCGGTGCCGTGAGCACCGGCCTCCTGGAGCCGCCGTCGGTTCACGCCCGCATCGTGACCAGCTTCTGGCCGTTGTCCGCGATGATCTCGAAGTGCTGGATGGCCTCGGGGGCCATGGCGACCGTCCCGGGGATCCTGGTGCCGGAAGGGTACTTGCCGGCCCACCAGGTGGCGCCGTCCGCCCTGGCTCCGTCGGGCCCGACCGCTTGCAGCCGGCAGGTGGTCCCGGCGGGCGCCCCCCTGGCCGAGACCTGCAGGACACTCCCCCAGACGGAGGGCGAGACCCGCACCGAGGCGGTGACGCCGGTGGCGGAATCGCTTCCCGAGAAGGTGCGCGTGAACGCCGTCGCGCTCGGCCCGGGCGGCTCCGCCACGGTGCCCACGGTGCCGACGGCGGCCAGCCAGGCGCCGCCGGCCGCTGCCGCGGTGAGCACCACCGAGGCGGCCGCGCCGGCCAGTTGCAGGCGCCGGGTCCTGCGGCGCCGGTTCGCGGCCTGCTGGAGCAGTCGCTCCAGCACGCCTCCCTCCCGCGTCCTCGGTGTCACGGGCACGGCGGGCGCCGCGGGCGCCGCGGACTCTTCCGGTGAGGGGCCGCGCACGGTTTCGCCCGCCCGTGCCACCAGCCGGTCGGCCAGGTTCCCGTCGGCCGTCGGCACCGCGGGCCCCGAAACCTCGGCCAGGGTCACCGTGGCCAGCAGCGCGGGCAGTCCGGCCAGCCGGGCGTGTTCCGCCTGGCACTCGGCGCAGTGCGCGAGGTGGGCGCGCACCGGCTCCGCTTCCTCCGGCGGCAGGGCGCCCAGGACGTACGCTCCGAGCGCCAGCCGGAGATCGTCGTGCTCCGTGCTCATGATCGCCACCTCCCGCACGACCCGGTCACGGCTCGATCCCGCGTTCCTGCAACGCCAGCCGCAGGGCGTGCAGGGCGTAGTACGTCCGCGACTTCACCGTGCCCAGCGGGATACCCAGCACGCGCGCCGCCTCCACCATGGTCCGGCCCCGGTAGTAGGTCTCCAGCAGGACGGCGCGGTGGTCCGGGGACAGCGACCGGACGGCGTCGGCGACGGCCCAGCTCTGCAGTGCCTGATCGATCTCGTCCTCGCCCGGGTTCTGCTCGGCGACCCGCTCCAGCGCCTCGCCGCCGGTCTCGGCCGGTCTCGCCCGCCGGGCCCGGTGGGCGTCGATGACCAGGTGCCGGGCGACCGTGCACAGCCACGCCCGGGCCGGGCCGCGTGCGGGGTCGAACGCGGCGGGGTGCTGCCACGCCCGGAGCAGTGTCTCCTGCACCACGTCCTCCGCCCATTGCCAGTCTCCCGAGGTCAGTCGCAGTACGTAGTGGAACAGGGGTCCCGCGTGCTCGGCGTACAGAGTGCGCAGCAGTTCCTCGTCTGCGGTCGAAAGCGTCCCTTCACCAGAGACACGGTCCGCGGAGCGATCCGGCCGGGTCCGCGGGCCATGTTTTCGGTTCCAGGGCATGAGCCGATCGTCGCGCATATGCACGGCTTTGTCCTGTAACGCACGGAAAGGGGCGGGTGACGTCCGCCGCGTGTCGTGGGCGAGGGACTCCCGCCGGTCCGTACGGCATCGCCGGCGCTCAGCGTGCCCGCCCTCCGAGACCCCGGCCGACCTGCGGCGTCACCGATTCGTCCGGAAAAAGTGCGCAGCTGTCGAACCGCGGGGCCCCCGCCGCCCGTGGAGCCGGACAAGAGCCGACTCCGGCGTGATTCCCCACCGGTTCCCCACGCGGCGAAGGAGGGGACGGAGACGGCCGCGACACGCCACAGGCCGCGAACGCTCCCGGCGCCGTCCGCCCCGCCCCCGCCCGCACCCCGGCGGCTCACCGGGGCGCACGTGCGGCGCGGGGTACGTCCGGGCGAGCGGCGGGCACGGGGCGACACCCCGGCCCGTCCGCCGGCCGGCCGGTGCGGGGCACGCGCCCACGAACACGGCATCCACCACACCTTCGCGCGGGTGCGCGCGCCGAGCCGGCGCGGTCCACGTCCCCGCCTGATCAACGAGGAACGCACACCATGTACCTGAACCTTCGCGCGCCGGGCCGCCGGTCACGCGCTGCGGCCGGAGCGGCCGTCGTCATCGTCGCCGCCGGCGGCGCCCTGGGGCTCCTGAGCGCATGCGGCCAGTCGTCGCACTCCGCGGCGACCGGAGCCGCTGCCCTCACGCCCGGCCCGGGTCAGCACCGGACGGCGGGGATGCCCGGCGCCACGGGTCCGGGCGGCGCGGCGGGCTCCGCTTCCGGCACCCCGCCGATGCCGGGCATGAGCATGCCCATGCCCGGGAGCTCCTCGGGCAGGGGCGCCCGGACCGCGCCGGTCACCGGCGACGCGGTGGCGATCGAGAACTTCGCGTTCTCCCCGGCCACGCTGAAGATCAAGGTGGGCACGACGGTGACCTGGACCAACCAGGACACCGACGCCCACACCGTCACCAGCACCGGGTCGGGCGGCCCGCTGCGTTCGGCCGCCCTGGCCACCCACGCCACGTACCGCCACACGTTCACCCAGCCCGGCACCTACACCTACCTCTGCACCATCCATCCGTTCATGACCGCCACCGTGGAGGTGACCCGATGACCGGTCCCTGGAACAGCCACGACGGAGCACCGGCCGAGGACACCGGCCGGCCCGGTACCGAGCACGGCATGACCAGGCGTCAACTCATGCGCCACACCGCGTGGTTCGGTGGTGCCGTGGTGCTCACCGTGGCCGGCGGACGAGTGATCAGCCAGGTCGCCGACTCCCGGGAAGGCACCGCCCGCGGCAGCGCCGGTGCCGCCGCCGAGAGCGGGGCGCTGCGGTTCGTACAGGTCTCCGACAGCCACATCGGGTTCCAGGGGCCGGCCAACACGGATGTGGCCGGCTCGTTCTCCGAGGCGATCCACCAGGTCAACACGCTCGGTTTCCGGCCCGACTTCGTGATGCACAGCGGTGACCTGACCCACCTGTCCACGGCCGGGCAGTTCGACCAGGTCAAGCAGATGATGACCGGGTTGCGGACGGACCGCGTCTTCACCGTGCCGGGCGAGCACGACTCCATCGGCGACGCGGGCCGCGCCTACCGGCGGACCTTCGGCACGGGCACGCTCGGCGACGGCTGGTACAGCTTCGACACCCACGGCGTGCACTTCATCGCCCTGGTCAACACCCTGAGCCTGGAGAAGCTCGGCCACCTCGGCAACGCCCAGATCGACTTCGTCCGCAAGGACCTCGCCGGGCTGCCGTCGGACACCCCCGTCGTGGTCTTCAGCCACATCCCGCTGTTCGCCATGTACCCGCGGTGGGGCTGGAGCACGGACGACGCCCTCAAGGTGATCGCCCTCCTGCGCCGCTTCTCCTCCGTCACCTGCCTCAACGGGCACGTCCACCAGCTCTTCACCAAGACGGAGGGCAACATCACCTTCCACTCCGCCACCACCACCGCCTATCCCCTGCCCCACCCGGGCCGCGCTCCCGCCCCCACCCCGCAGGTCGTCCCCGCGCGGCAGCTCAAGGAGGCACTCGGCATCCGCACCGTCGGCTACCGCCGGGGCGAGCGCGAGCTGGCCATCACGGACCAGAGGCTCATATGAACACCCGACGCCTCCTCGCCGCGGCCCTGCGGCCGGCGACCGCCGCGACCCTCGCCGCGGGCGGCTACCTCCACGCCCAGCTCTACATCGACGGTTACCGCTTCGTCCCCGTCATCGGCCCCCTGTTCCTGCTCCAGGCCGGCGCTTCCTTCGCCCTCGCCGTCCTGCTGCCGGCCGGAACACCGCCCCCGCTGCTGAGGATCGCGGCGGCAGGCGTCGCGCTCGGCGCCCTGGGCGGTTTCGCCGCTTCGCGCACCGTCGGGGTGTTCGGATTCACCGAGCACGGTCTGCGACCCGCGCCGCAAGCCGCCCTCAGCCTCCTCGCCGAAACCGGCACGCTGCTGCTGCTCGCCGTCTGGCAGGTGACCCTGGCCGGACGCCCCCGCGCCGCCCGGCCACCCGCCGGGACGGCCGCCGGGGCCACCACCCGCACACCACCCGACTGAACCCCCCGAGGACACCCCATGCACCTGCAACCACGCCCGGGGATCGCTTGGCCGAGCCCGCGCCTGCGCGAACTGAACCATGCCGTACGGGCCCTGCTCGGCCTGGACGACGACACGGCGGTCGTCATCCGTCAGCTGGTCCGTGGCAAAGCCGGCCACCCACCGCTCCGGACCGTCGTCTCGGTGCTGCCCATGGACGGTGAACCCCACCGCTGGGTGCTCCACCGCCCCGCCGAGCAGATCACCGAGCACGAACTGCGGGCCGCCCTGCTCGGCCACGGGCCGCGCTGACCGGCACCGCCCGGCAGCCCCGGAAGCTCGCGAGCGCGAAGACGGACAAGACCTAGGCGTCACCCCTCGCGGTTCTTCGGCGCCAGTCCGGGGTCCCCTCCCCGCTCGCGGGAGCGATGAGGTGGTCCAGCACGTTCGTCAGGCGCAGCATGCGGTCCAGGACGTCGGGCCGGTGGTCCAGGTGCAGCGTGGCACCGAGGGCACCGGCCCGGCGGCGGACCGTCAGCAGGGCGGACAGACCGGAGGAGTCGATCCAGGTCAGGCCGCGGAAATCCAGGCGTACGTCGCTCAGCCCCGCCTGGTCGGCGGTCAGGTGCCGGGCGACCATGTCGGTCAGGCCGTCGCAGGTGTCGTAGTCCAGCTCGCCGGCCACCCGCACGGTGAGCGTGCCGGCCGTGCGGTAGACGGTGACGGTGAATTCGGTGGGATGCAGGTTGGTCATGCGGGGAGGTGGGGGCCGGGGACAGGACGGGTGGGGCGGTCGAGCACCGCGGCACTGCCTGCGCGCAGGAGGCCGAGGGTGCGGGGGAACTCGCGGAGCTGCTCGGCCAGGATGTCCAGGCCGGTCGTCAGGGAACGGGCGGGCACGTGCCGGGCTTCGAGGATGTCGGCGGTCCAGGTCAGGAACGCGGTGAAGATCGCGGGGTCGTCGATGTAGAGGGCGGTGGCCAGGAAGTCGACGATGTGGGCGATGTCCTGCGCGGTGTGCTCGCGCTGGGCGTCGTCGTAGCCGCGCATGGCCGGGAACCGGGTTTCGAGGTCGGCCAGGGTCTGTTTGACGAGCAGGGGCCGGGACTGGACGACCATCGTGTACTCCTGGTCGGCCAGGTGCGGCAGGTCGTCCGCCACCTGACGGATCGCCGCCGGTCCGGGCCGGGCGAGGCCCGCCTCCAGCGCCGCGGCAGCGCCGCGGGCGTCGGCCGCCCACCGGTCGGCGCCGAGAAGGCGGGCGTGGCGGCCGTCCGCGCCGAAGGCCCGGCCGCCCGCCATGACGGGGACGCCGATGGCCTGGCAGGCCGTGACGGCTGCGTGGGCGGTCGGCAGGTGGGTCGGGAGCGATGCGGACAGCAGGACCGCGTCGGGGTTGGTGAGGTGCAGGTGGGCGACCAGATGGGGGGTGGGGGTCCGGGCGCCGAGGTAGTCGACCCGCCAGCCGCGCAGCCGGAGCACCTCGGCGACGAGCCGGGCGGGGAAGGCGTGCCATTCGCCGTCGACGCAGCCGACCGTCACCCGGCCGCGGCCAGGGGGGTGGCGTTCGGGTGCCGCGCGGCGGTGGGCGAGGGTGGCGACCACCCGCTCGTTGATGGCGGTCGCGGCGTGTTCCTGTGCCACGGTGATGCGGCCGGCGGCCCATTCGGTCCCGGCCTTCTCCTGCACGGGTGCGATCACCTCCAGGAGCAGCGTCTCCTCGTCCACACCGTCGGCCGCCGCCTCGTGGAGGACGTCGACGGCCGTGTACTCGTCGCCGTCGGCCACGGCCTGCCACAGCCGGTCCGCCAGACCGGCCGCCGCGGTGGGGTGCCTCACGCGCTCCTCCTGTTCTTCGCCTTCGCGTCCGCCCGCCCGTTGAGGACGGTCAGCGGGCCGGTTCGGGGCACGCTGATCGCCACGGCGGCCATGTCGTCGTGGCGGCCGGTGCCCAGCCACTGGGCGGCGAGCATCTGCACCCGTTCCACGACCGCTTCCGCCGGGAGGCCCGCGCACTCCGCCAGGGCCCGGCGCAGACGGCGCTCGCCGAAGAACTCGTCGCCGAGCGGGCCGCCGCGCGCCTCGGTGATGCCGTCGGTGTAGAGCAGGCACGTCTCGCCGGGCGCCAGCACCGTGCGGACCGTGTGCGCCGTGACGGCGGGCAGCGCACCGACCAGGGACCCGTGGGCGGGTACCACCTCCACCGTGCCGTCGGCGCGGACGATCAGCGGCGGCAGGTGGCCGGCGCTGGTCAGCCGGAGCTCGGCCCGGCTGCCGCGGCGGCGGACGGAGGCGAGCACCAGCGTGGCGAAGCGGGCGTGGTGGGAGGTGAGGAGCGCGCCGTTGAGCAGGTCGAGCACCCGCTGGTGGTCGTCGGTCAGCGGCAGCAGCGCGTGCAGCGTGTTGCGGATCTTGCCGGTGAGCACGGCCGCGTCCAGGCCCTTGCCCGCGACGTCGCCGAGGACGACGAAGGTGTCCTGGGACGGGTCGGAGCCGGGGTGGACGTCGTAGAAGTCCCCGCCGACCCGCTCGTGGTCCTTGGCCGCGCGGTAGCCGCCGGCGTACTCCACCCCGTGCACGCTGCTGAGCGGCGGCGGCAGCAGTTCGCGCATCAGTGTCGCGGTGACGGTGGCCTGTTCGCTGTAGAGGCGGGCGGCGGAGAGGGCGGCGCCGGCGCGGGCGGCGAAGAGCCGGGCGAAGACCTCCTCGCCCTCCGTGAAGGACTGCTCGGTGCTGGAGCGCACCAGGATCAGGGCCCCGGCGGGCACACCGTGACCGGGGAGCGGGGCGACGATCACGGAGCCGACCGGGCCGGCGAAACCGTCCGGGGTGACCCAGTCGGGGATGTCGGCGGGGTTTATCCACCGGGCCGGCACGGGCGGGAAGCCCTGCAGGGCCTCGGGCAGGCCCGGGACGCCGGTGACGTCGACCAGCCGGGTGACCTGGGTGACGGGCCTGCCCCTGACGGCGTGGGTCAGGGGGTGGCGCCGCCCTTGGGGCGGGGCGACCAGGACCGCGGCGTCGGCGAGGTGTTCCGCGGCCATGGAGGCGGTCACCTCCATGCAGCGCGGCACGTTCAGGGTGGACAGCAGGGTGCTGGAGACCTGCGAGAGGATCTCGGTGCGCGTCTGCGCGTCGGTCAGCGCGGCCTCGGCCAGGCGGCGGTCGGTGTCGTCGACCAGCCACCACACCACGTCGCCGTCGCCGGCCGCCGTGGGATGCGCCTCGAAGTGGCGCTCCCTGATGGGTCCGCTCAGCGGCTCGGCGCGCGGTCCGCGCAGGCCGTCGCTGATGCGCTGGTGGGCGTCGCAGAGCCAGGACGGGACGTGCTCGTGCAGCCAGTCGCCGCCGGCGGCTCCGGGAAGGAGTATCCGGGCGGCCCCGTTGACGTCGACGAGGCCGCCGTGGCGGTCGACGATGAGAACGGGACAGGGGGCCTCAGTCCAGGTCGCGCCGACCGTCTGGCCGGCGTCGGGGGGACGGGCGGAGGTACCGGGGGAAGAAGACACAAGCGGAGGCACGCACGTGCGCACCCCACCACCTTCCTGCCATGGGGAAATAGATGTCTTACGGCAACAGTCCCGCACCCGTACCCGTCGTCGCAACCCGTCCCGAAAAGCCGCACCGGACCATCACATTCGGTTCTCCCCCCACCATTGCGGAAGGATTCGGGGCATGACAATCGTGTTCCGGGGAAGGCGACCGGCTGTCGTGGCCGGGGAACGACCGAGCGTCGGGGGTGAGAGCATCCGCCTCATGGAGGACGCGGACGGCCGTGCCGTCCGCTGGTGGGCGGCGCTGCGCCGGACGCCGGTGGCCGTCTGGGACGACGACGTCACCGACTGGGCCGCCGCGCTGACGTACTACGCGGTCCTGGCCCTGTTCCCGGTCCTGCTGGTGATCCTCTCGATCGTGGGGCTGACCGTCCCGACGGCCAAGCCGGAGGTCATCGACCGCATGTCGCAGGCCGCCCCGGTCGCCTCCCGCGCCCTGCTGCGCAGCACCCTGGTGGAGGTGGCCGGACAGCCGTCCACGGCGTGGACGCTGATCTTCTTGGCGGGGTCGGGCGCTCTGTGGTCGGGCTCCAGCTATCTGAGCGTGTTCCGCCGGGCGCTGCACGCCATGCACCGGATCAGCGCGGACCGGCCGGTCTGGCGTACCGCTCCGCGGATCATCGTCACGGCCCTGGTCCTGATCTCCCTGCTCCTGACGACCACCCTCGCGCTGTTCCTCACCGGCGGCCTGGCCCGGCGGCTCGGCCGGGCGCTGAACCTGGGCACCTTGCCGCAGGTCGCCTGGGACGCACTGCGCTGGCCGCTGGTGGCCGTGGTCGCCGTGGCGCTGGTGCTGGTCCTGTACCGCTCGGGCCCCGCGCCCTCCCGCCCGGTGCGGAGGATGGCACCGGGCGGCGCGCTGGCGGTGCTGCTCCTGCTGGCCGTCTCCGTCGGGTTCGCCGTCTACACCTCCCACGTCACGACCTATCACCGGCTGTACGGTTCGCTGGCAGGGGTCGTGGTCTTCCTGGTCTGGCTGTGGCTGTCCAACCTGGCGCTGCTGGTCGGCGCCCAGTTCAACGCGGAGCTGGCCAAGCCCGCCCGGGGGAAAGGAGCCGATCGTCCCGCACCCGCCCCCTAGCGCCCGCGGCCGCGGCCCGCACGCCGGGCAGGCCGCTCAGGCGTACCTGTGGGCGCGGCCGGGTGGTCCCGCACCGCAAACCCTGCTTGCCCTCAGGCCCCTCGGGTACAGCGAGAGATTATGGGTTGTCCCCGCAGCACCCGGATCTTACGGAAAGTGATGTGTTCGTGACTCTTCCCGGCGGCGCCGACGATCGCGCTGAGGGCTCGGGTGACGAGTCGAGCGCCGGCGCGCGTGAGATCGCCGATGCCGTGGAAGTCCTTGCGAACCTGTGGTCCATCGCCGCCCAGGAGGCGGCCGTACGACTGTCCCTGCACCAGCTGCGGGCGCTGCGCACCCTGGAGACGGCGCCGGAGGTGAACTTGACCGGTCTGGCGGAGCGCCTGGACATAGGGCTTCCCACCGCCAGCCGGCTGTGCGACCGGCTGGAGGCGGCCGGGATGCTGGAGCGCGCGCTGCACCCCCACAACCGCCGTGAGGTGCAACTGCGGCTCACCGGCCAGGGGCGCCGGGTGCTGGGAGATGTGGCGCGCCGGCGCTCCCAGGCCCTGGCCGGTGTGCTGGCGCGCATGGCGCCCGCGGAGCGAGCGGCGCTGGTCCGCGGCATGAAGGCCTTCCTCACGGCACAGGGCGAGGCGCCGCACCGGCCGCCGGAGACGCCGTAGGGTCCACGGTCCGGCCGCGCCGCTCAGGACGTCCCGGCGGGGCGGCCGTTCCAGTCGACGCAGACCACGGCGGCGTCCGCGAGCAGCCCCTCGTGGCCGACGTGTTCGAGCAGCCCGGCGACGACCGACCGTGCCGTCTCGTGCGGGGGTGTCCGCCGGGTCGCGCTCAGGATCTGGCGCAGCACGCTCTCGCCGAACACCTCCCCGGTCGCCGAGCGGGTGCCGTGGACACCGGTGCTGATGGCGACCAGGCGGTCGCCCGGTTCGACCTGGAACGTCTGCTCCTCGTAGAGGGTCTCCTCGAACATGCCCAGAGGCAGCTGGGCCTCGAGTGCGATGTGTTCGATCGCGGTGCCGCGCAGCCGGTAGAGCTGGGGCGATCCGGCGTCCACGGCGCGCACCCGGCCGGTGGCCAGGTCGAAGTGCAGCAGGAGGGTGGAGGCGTACGACTTGCCTCCGTACTGGGAGTAGACGGCCTGGTCGGCGAGGCACGCCTGGTCCGCGAGGCCGATGCCGGCACGGCGGGCGTTGCGCAGGGCGCCGACGGCGAGGCTGGTGAGCAGGGAGGCGTCGATGCCCTGGCCCATGCCGTCGGTGACGGTGAGGGTGAGGTGGTCGGCACTGGTGGACCAGTCGAAGTTGTCGCCGCCGATGGCGTAGGCCGGCTCCAGGTGGGCGCCGATGACGTACTCGTCGCGTACGCAGCCCCGGCCCGGCAGCAGCTGCCACTGCATCTCGGCGGCGAGGGTGAGGCGACGGGTGCGGCGGGCCTGGAGGTACAGGTCGGTGTCCCGGCCGGCCGTGGCCAGCTCGTGGGCCAGCGCGGTGGCGAAGTCGCCCAGCCGCAGGACGGTGCCCGGGTCGGTGGCGGTGTCGGGGACGCGCACGCAGAGCACGCCGAGACGGTCGCCGCGGACGGTGATGGGCAGGTGGACCAGCTCGGTGGCCGGGTCGGTGGTGACCTCGACCACCGGTTTCTGCGTGGTGAAGGCGGTACCCGCGGGACCGTCCTGCGCGGAGACCGGATCGCCGGTGTGCGGCAGGTGGGTGACGGGCTGCAGGACCGTCAGGCCGTAGTCGGCGAGGAGGAGCGTCACGTCCTGGGCGCCGAAGCGCTGGGCCAGCAGCCGGCCGGCCGTGGCCACCAGGGCGTGGGGCGGGGCCGCGCGCAGCTGGGCTTCCACGGACGGAACCGGTTCAGAAACGTTCACGGTGTCTCCATCCTCTCCCCTTGTGACCTCCACGCTATCGCGGTCGGGGGGCGGGTTCGGGCGGTCCGTCGCGTTCGGGACCGTGGAGGGGTGGGCGGCGGACGGGTCGTCACTCCCCGGCGCCCGGGCCCGGGGACGTCTCATCCGCGCGTCGTCCGGACCCCGACCGGGCGCCGGGTACGCCGGCCACCCAGGCGACGACGGTGACGACGGAGCCCCGGCCGGGCCTGCTGTCCAGGGCAAACTCGTCCACCAGCCGCCTGGCCCCGCCGAGGCCCAGACCGAGACCGCACGTACTGCTGTAGCCGTCGGTCATGGCCCGTTCGACGTCGCCGATGCCGGGTCCGGTGTCGCTGAAGACCAGTCGGATCCCCCGCCGCGGGCCGTCGGCGAGCGCGCTGATCTCGACCTGCCCCCCGCCGCCGTGCACGAGGGTGTTCCGGGCCAGTTCGCTCGCCGCGGTGACGAGTTTCGTCTGCTGGACCAGCCCGAAGCCGAGCCCGGCCGCGAACTGCCGCACCCGCTGACGGACCCACGCGAGATCCGCGTCGGAGCCGATGGGCAGGCTGGCCGGGGCGGTGGGATCGGAGGCCGTCATCACGGACCCCCCGGAGCGGACCGGCGGCCCCGGGAGCCCGGGAGGCGGTCCCCCGGTGCCGGGAGCGGCACCGGGGCCGAGCCACCCGGGAGGGAGGTGGTCATCGCGGGGCCGCACCGCCCGCGCGCCGGGAGACCTCGATGCCCTGCCGGGCGAGGGCGTACGACAGGGCGTCGGCCAGCGAGCTGCGGGTGAGGACCGGGCTCAGGTCGATGCCCAGGTGCACGATCGTCTGCGCGATGGCCGGGCGGATGCCGGAGACGATGCACTCGGCGCCCATCAGCCGGGCCGCGGCGACCGTCTTCATCAGGTGCTGCGCGACCAGGGAGTCGACCGTCGGGACGCCGGTGATGTCGAGGATCGCGTAACGGGCCCGCTGCTCCACGACGGCCTGCAGCAGCGACTCCATGACCACCTGGCTGCGGGCGCTGTCCAGGGTGCCGATGAGGGGCACCGCGACGACGCCTTCCCACAGGTTGATCACGGGGGTGGCCACTTCGAGCAGTTGCTGCCGCTGTCGGGCTATCAGGTCCTCGCCGGCCAGCACCGTCGTCTCCATGATCACCAGCCGTAGCGTGCCCATCAGCAGGGTCAGCGCCTGCAGGGTGTCCCGCGCCGTGGGCTCGGGCAGGTCCTCGCCGTGCAGCAGCCCGGTGGTCACCACCCGCAGCCGGGCTGCCTCGTTCGCGACCTGGGCAGGGTTGATGCCGCTGCGGGCCCGCGAGGCGGCCATGCGGCCCAGCTGCTCGCGCGCCGAGTCGAACCCGGGGGCCGCGACGTCCTCCAGCCGGCCGCTCGACGCCACGTCACCCAGCGCGTCGACGACGACCTTGCACGCCTCCACGGCCTCGTCGCGCGAGACGGTGAAGACCGTGCGGAAGAGCGGCGCGTCCGCCCACCGCTGGGCGATCTGCTCGCGACGGCGCTCCAGGAAGGCTTCCAGCTCCCGCGCCGCCGCCTCCTCCGCGGCCTGCTCAGACACCTGCATCGTTTCCTTCCGCGACAGGCCGCTGCGCCGAGACGGACACAACCGCGACGATTATTGCCTCATGACAAGTATGAGCACTGCGAGCGCGGTGAAACGACACAGCATCGACACATCCGGCGCGGGCACGCGACGGCGGGGCGCGGGCTCAGCGCCCGTGCCAGTCCAGGCACACCACCAGGGCGTCGTCGTCCGGGACGGACCGGCCGCGATGGCCGGTCAGCTCGCGCAGGATGGCACGCGGCACCTCCGCGGCCGGCAGCAGCCGCGTGGCCGTGATCGCCCGGGCCAGGGCGGCGTCCCCGTACGCCTCCCCCTTGGGCGAGGCCACCGCGTGCACCCCGTCGCTGACGAAGACCAGCCGGTCGCCCGGCTCGACCTGGAACTCCTGGCAGACGTAGTCCGTCTCCTCGAACATGCCCAGCGGGAGCTGCGCCTCGAAGGCGACACGCTCGACCGCTCCGTCGCGCAGCCGCAGCAGCTGCGGCGAACCGGCGTCCACGACCTTCGCCCGGCCCGTGGCGAGCTCGAACTCGAACATCAGCACGGAGAGATAGCAGCGCCCCTGGTAGTGCGCGTACACCGCCTGATCGGCCAGGGCCGCCTGGTCGTCGATGGCGATCCCGGCCCGCCGGGCGTTGCGCAGGGCGTTGATGGCCAGGTTGGTCAACAGGGAGGCCTCTATGCCCTCCCCCATGCCGTTGGTGACGTAGAGCATGAGGTGGTCCGCCGTGGCCGACCAGTCGAAGTTGTCACCGTAGATGGCGTACGCCGGCTCCAGCTGCGCGCCGAGTTCGTACTCGGGGCGGGCGCAGGCGCGGCCGGGCAGGAGCTGCCACTGCATCTCGGCGGCCAGGGTCAGCCGGTCCTTGCGCCTCGCCCGCAGGTACACGTCCGTGTCCCGCTCGGCGACCACGATCTCGTGCCCGAGCACCTCGGCGATGTCCGCGAGCTCGCCCAGCAGACCGGAACCGCCGTCCCCGTCCGGCAGGGTGACCGACAGGACACCCAGCCGGTCCCCGCGCACGGTGACCGGCAGATGGACGCGTGCGCACTCCTCGTGGACCGCCTCCACGAACGGCTCCTGGGAGCCGAAGGCACGGCCGGCCGCGCTGCCGTGCGCCGACACCGGCTCCGCCGTCGGCACCGACAGCGGCTGCAGGACGGTGAGGCCGTAGTCGGCCAGGTACAACTCGACGGAGCGCGCGGCGTACTCCTCGGTCAGCGCCCGGCGCACAGCGTCGAACAACTCGTGCGGCGCCGCCGTGCGCAGGGCGCGCTCGGCGGTCACAAATCTGTTCACGACGGTAAATACACCTATCTTTCGACGGACACCCGGGCCGCGCCCGGGCGACGAGGCCACCCGGAGCCGGTCACGCCGATCGTCCGAACCATCTCTTGCCGCTCCCGGCACCTAGTACGCTGGCGGCCGTCCCAGTGCCTGCGAGAGTGTGACGGTGACTGTCTTCCGCGCCCGCCCCGAGCCCGCCGAGGTCGCACGCGTGACCTTGACGGCCGTGGAGTTGCTGGAAGTCCTGTGGGGGCGGGCCTCGACCGCGCCCGCCTCTCCGTCCCAGATGCGCGTCCTGCTCATGCTGGAGCACCAGGACGGCATCAACCTGCGCACCCTTGCCGACTCCCTGGCCTCCACGCCTCCGTCCACCAGCCGGCTCTGCGACCGCCTGGTCGCCGCCGGCTTCGTCGAGCGAGCGGTCAGCCCGGCCGACCGCCGCGAGGTGCGGCTGCACCTGAGCGGCCGCGGCCGCGCGTTCCTGGACGACCTGCGGGCCCGCCGGGAGCAGGAGTTGCAGGCGGTGCTGGAGCTGATGCCCGCCGCCAAGCGGACCGCGCTCCTGGAGGGGCTGGAGGCGTTCTGCGCCACGGCGGCGCTGCAGATACACGACAACGCGCCGCACGCCGGAGACCGGACGGCCTGAGCCCCGGGCCGGGCCACCGGTCGCCCCTGCACTTCAGGGCTCGGATGGCCGGCGCACGGAGCGGCCTCCGTCCACCGGAACATTGCGGATCCTTCCCCGGGCGTCACGACTCCGACACTTTGTTGCCTCACGGCCATTGTTGTCAAACGGCAACTGTTGGACCGGAAGCCTCCCGCTTCGGATACCCCGCCGGGCCCGGGACCCGCTGTGAGCAGCGTCTCGACGGCGGTCCGGCGCGTTCTCCGAATGCGGCCGCGCCTCACCGCGGGCATGGCTCGGCGGGCCCGGCACCCTGCGCCGGGCCCGTGGCTCGGGCGGTGTGGCGGATCAGGTGGTGCTGAGCATGCCCTCGCGCAGCCGGGCCAGCAGACGCGTGATCAGCCGGGAGACGTGCATCTGGGAGACGCCGAGCCGCT
>NZ_JBEYXJ010000055.1:0-53350 GCF_040645015.1 Streptomyces sp. NPDC046881
GCCTGTCCGCCGCGTCCGGAGGTTCGGCGGGTGGCGTGGGGGGGGGGGGGGGGCCCGGCCGGGCCGCCCCCCGCCGCCGCCGCGGGGGCACCCCCGGGGACCCCACCCCCCCCGGGGCGCCCGCGCCCCCCCCCGCCGCCCCCCCCGCGGCGGCATACGGCCGCTTCGACCCGGGGCGATGACCGGGAGCCGCACCCGCGGAAGGCGTCGGCCGGCGGCAGGCGGCGCACCCTGGGCTTCGGCCGCACGCGGCGGATGCCGAGACGCGCGCGTCGGCGGGGGGTCCCGCCTAGGGAAGCGCCTGCTCGCTCCAGATGGTCTTGCCCTCGCGGTCGTGCCGCGTGCCCCAGCGCTCGGCGACCTGGGCGACGAGCAGCAGACCGCGGCCGCCCTCGTCGAAGGTCCGGGCGCGGCGCATGTGCGGCGCGGTGCTGTTGGTGTCGAACACTTCGCAGGTCAGGGCCGAGTCGAGGACGAGCCGCAGGTGGACGGGCGGCTTGCCGTAGCGGATCGCGTTGGTCACCAGTTCGCTGACGATGAGTTCCGTGGCGAAGGACAGCGCGTCGAGCCCCCACGAGTCGAGCGTGTCGGCGGCGAAGCGACGCGCTCCGGCGACCGCGGCGGGGTCCGACGGGAGGCTGAGCGTGGCGACATGGCCGGGGTCGAGGGCCTGGGTGCGCGCCACGAGCAGGGCCACGTCATCGGAGGGGCGTACCGGGAGCACGGTGGTCAGCAGTCGGTCACAGGCCTCTTCCGGCGACATCGAGAACTCCGATGCCTGCCTGAGGGTGTCGTTCAGAAGTGCCAGTGAGGCGTCCACGTCACGTGTGCGGCTCTGGACGAGGCCGTCCGTGTAGAGGGCCAGCATGCTGCCCTCGGGCAGGTCCCACTGGGTGGTCTCGAACGGGAGACCGCCGAGTCCCAGCGGTGGGCCGATCGGCAGGGCCGGGAGAGCAGCGGCCTGCGCTCCCGTCGGCGCGGCACCGGGCGTCTTGGTGGCGGCCGCCGGGGTCGCCACGGCCGGCGGTACGTGCCCGGCGCTGGCGAGGGAGCAGAGACGGGCGGCAGGGTCGTAGACCGCGTACAGGCAGGTGGCGCTGATCTCGCCGTCCTCGCGGGCCTCCTCCTTCTGGAGGCGGATGACCACGTCGTCGAGGTGGGTGAGCAGTTCGTCGGGCATCAGGTCGATGTCGGCGAAGGCGCGGACGGCGGTGCGCAGGCGGCCCATGGTGGCGGCGGCGGTCAGTCCGCGCCCGACGACGTCGCCCACGACGAGGGCGACGCGCCCGCCGGACAGGGGGATGACGTCGTACCAGTCGCCACCCACGCCGGCTCGTGAGCCGCTGGGGAGGTAGCGGGCAGCGGCCTCGACGGCGGACTGCTCCACCGGGCGCTGGGGCAGCAGACTGCGCTGGAGCGTGAGCGCGGTGGTGTGCTCGCGGGTGTACCGGCGGGCGTTGTCGATGTTCACCGCCGCTCTGGCGGTGATCTCCTGTGCCAGCAGGAGGTCCTCGTCGTCGAATGGCGTAGGGGTGCGGTGGCGGACGAACTGGGCCAGGCCCAGGGTGGTTCCTCGCGCGTACAAGGGCAGCAGCAGGACCGAGTGGAAGTCGAAGCGGGGCGGACCGGGCGGCGCGAGCCACGTCGGTGCAGCCGAGGCCGTGACCTGCAGCAGGAGGGGCCGCCCGGTGGCCAGCACCTCCGCCGGCGCCGAATCCGGAGCGGGGACGTGCCGTCGCCCCGTCTCGACAGGGGAGTCGGGGCAGCCGCCCAGGACGGAGTGCTGGGCCACGCGCCGCAGCACCGGCGCATCCGCCGGCGGGGGCGGCCCGGAGTCCTGGAGGACGGAGTCGAGGAGGTCGACGATGACGAGGTCGGCGAAGCCGTCGGCGCCGACCTCCGCCAGCTCCTCGGCGGTGCGCGTGGTGTCGAGGGTGGTCCCGATCCGCTTGCTGGCCTCGTTGGTGATCGTCAGCCTGCGCTGCACCCGCCGGTCGCGCACCTCCTGGTAGGCGGCGACCACCTGCTCCGAGCTGTGGTCGAGGTACGCGAATCCGGTCTCGATCAGCCGGAGGGTCGCGGCATGGGTGAGCCGCGGGTCGTCGGTGAGCCGGGTGGCCTCTTCCTGGAGCAACTGGAGCAGGCTGGCGTGCCCGAGCCGGTAGATGCGGAGCAGTGTGCTGAGCGGTACGCCGGCTTCGGCGAAGCCCCGGGCGCAGTCCAGGGAGGTCGCAGGCACCTTGGCCTCGGTGACGTCGCGCCCTTCCTCCAAGGCGTCGAGGAAGACGATGAGGTGGTCGGCCGTCTCCTTCAGCGCGTGCTGAACGAGGTCCTCGTGCTGCCAGAGTTCGGGAAGCTCGCCGCGCGCGTGCTCCATCAGGAGACCGGCCCACTGGTCCGAGCGCGGTCTCAGTACGTGCGCCAGGCGGGTAAGGAGGTCGGAGACGTCCTTCTCCATGAAGGAAACGTATCCCAAAGACCTGATCGCCCGCTTGTCAGGGCGGAGTGGCCGGAGCGGGCGGCAGGCCGGGTCTCCAGCCGCTGGGGCCGGTCGAACGGCTCCAGCGGTGCGAATTCCTCGAGTACGACGCCGGGACCGGCTCCTTGTCCGGGCGCCGGCCGGCGCCGGCCCGCGTTCTCCTCTCGGTCTCGATCGCTTACATTGTGTGCGGCGTTCACATTGAGGTGGCGGCGCGGACGACGTGGACATGAGGGAGTCGGGCCATGTCGGCAGCAAGCGGCACCTACCACCATGGCGATCTGCGCGCCGCCTGCCTGCGCGCCGCGCGGGAACTGCTCGAGGAGGACGGCGGCGCGGGGCTGTCCCTGCGGGCGGTGGCACGGCGGGCCGGCGTATCGGCGGCCGCTCCCTACCGCCACTACGCGGACCGTGACGCCCTCGTCTCCGCGGTCGCCGCGCAGGGTTACCAGGAGCTCGCCGCACATCTGGCCGCGGCGCACCCCTCACCCACGACTCCCGATGAGCTCGCGGCGGTAGCCGTCGCCTACGTCCGTTTCGCGCTTGAGCGACCGGCACTGTTCCGGGTGATGTTCGCGGAGCCCGGGATCCGAACAGCGAGGAACGGGTTGCCGCGACCACCGCGATCTCGGAACACGTCCGCGGTGTCGTCCGTGGCGCCTTCCCCGGCGTCGACGCGGAGGCGCTGTCGACCACGGTGTGGGCCCTTGTTCATGGCTTGGCGTTCCTGCACCTCGACGGCAAGCTCGACGCCTCCACCCCTGATGCGGTTGCCGACCAGGTCCGCGCCGCCGTGCACGCACTGTTCACCGCCCCTGCGGCGCTGCCACGGACGAGGGGCCGGTAGGTCGCGTGCCATCGGTACGGGGCGGCGCGCAGGCTTCGCCGAGTACGGCCCGTACGACGTGATCCTCGATGTCGTCGGCGGTGACTACCTCCAGCGCAACATCAGGTCCCTGGCCGCCGACGGACGCCTGGTCGTCATCGGCCTGCAGAACGGCCTGGAGGGCAACCTCAACCTGGCCGAGCTGGTGTTGAAGCGCATCTCCGTGCACGGCACCACCTTGCGTACCCGATCCGAAGGGCAGAAGGCGGCCACCGTCACCGAGGTCCAGAAGCACGTCTGGCCGATGATCGAGAGCGGAGCCGTGCAGTTGGTCATCGACCGGACCGTGCCCATGGCCGAGGCCGCTGAGGCGCACCGGGTCATGGAGGCCGGTGGGCACCTCGGCAAGATCCTTCTGGTGAACAGCTAGAGCGCAGCGCAGAAGGCCGTGACCGGGCGGGCTGAGCCGGACTCCACCTGTGTTCGGCCCGGGAGAGCGCAGTCTCCCTGATAGCGGTCACGGCCGGCGATCGGGTGACGCAGCCGGCCGGATGCTCGGCCCCTGCACCGGCCAGGGCCTTTCTTCCGGATCAGGCCGGCCCCGAGCGACCGCGCCACCCCGCGACCCCGGCAAGATCCGGAAGAGAGGCCCTGGTTCCTGAGCGGTTCCAACGAGGGGCCGACGTAGTCGAAGAACCCCTCGCCCAGGGCCCCGGCCACCGCGCCACGCAGCTCCGGAAGGGTGATTCGGGAGTCCGCTCTCCGGCCGAACCCCCGAAGGGCGGCGCCGTGCCCGATCCGGTAGGCCCGCAGGAGCTCGACGATCTGCCCGCCGCGCTCGGCGAGACGCGTGGCGAAGTCGCTGGCGGCCTCCCGAGCCTGGACGCAGGAAGGATCGAATGAGCCGTCGACAGCGCGGAGCGCGGTGTCGATGTGCCGGTGGCGGCGTATCCGGCCAGGTCCGTGAGGTCGTCGTGGGCCCATACAGCGGGGACTCTTCGCGCATGCTCGTGACCAGGGGATCGACCAGCTCGTCCATGCGTGGCCGGAGCCGCAGGGCGATCTCGACGGGGCGGATCCGTCCGCGCCCACCAGGGTGCCGACGGGTCCGCCCCGTGCCTTGGACGAGCTCAGAGCCGGAGGGCCGCCTTGCCGTCCTCCTGGTCTTCCGGCGTGCCGGGCTCGGCAGGAGCGAGGGCAGGAAGTCGGGCGCCTTCGATGTCGACGTCCGGCACCAGACGGCCGAGCCGGCGGGGCATGCGCCAGGCGTGCCGGCCGAGCAGGGCCATGACGGCGGGCACGAGCGTCATGCGGACGATGAAGGCGTCGACGAACACGCCGAAGGCGAGGGCGAAGCCGATGGACTTGATGATCGGGTCCTCGTTGAAGACGAAGCCGCCGAAGACCGCGACCATGATCAGCGCGGCGGCCAGGACCACGCGCGCGCTGCGGGAGATGCCCTGGACGATCGCCTCGGCCGGATCCCCGGTGTGCTCGTGATGTTCGCGCATCCGGCTGACGAGGAAGACCTCGTAGTCCATGGCGAGCCCGAAGAGCACACCGATCAGCAGGATCGGGAGGAAGCTCGGGATCGGGCCGATGGCGGCCACGCTCAGCAGGCCGTTCACATGACCCTGCTGGAAGACCCAGACCGAGGCGCCCAAGCTCGCGCCGACCGAGAGCAGGAAGCCGAGCGCGGCCTTGAGCGGCACCAGCACCGACCGGAAGGCGATGGTCAGCAGGATCAGCGCCAGGATGACGATGACGGCGATGAACAGGGGCAGAGCGTCGGCGAGTTTACCGGCGACGTCGATGGCCATGGCGGTCTGCCCGGTGACGTAGAGGGTGCCGCCCGCGTGGGCGACCGTCGAGGCGTTCTCGCGCAGGCGGTGCACCAGGTCGGTCGTGGCCTGGGCGTCCGGACTGGACTTCGGCACGACGGCCATGAGCGTGAGGTCGCTGGAGGGGCTGGACACCGGAGGCGAGACGGCGGTCACGTCCTTGTCGGCGACCAGAGCACCGCGCAGCTGCGTCACCGTGGCCTGACGCCGGTCCTTGGGGATGTCATGGGTGTCGACCACAGTGATGAGGGTGGCGTTGAAGCCGGGGCCGAAGCCTTTCGTGAGCAGGTCGTAGCTGCGGTGCTGCGTGCTCGTGTCGGGCTGGGAGGCGTAGCTGGGCAGGCCGAGGCGCAGGTCCCGGGCGGGCAGGGCGATCGCCAGCAGACCCACGACGCTGACGAGCAGCACGGCGGCCGGGGCGCGGGTGACCGTACGCGCCCAGGCCAGTCCCCACGCGCCGGGAGTGCGATCCGGGCGCTTGCCCGTCCGCTCGCGCCGGCGTGGGCGCATGCGCTCGCCGAACACGCCGAGCACGGCGGGCAGCAGGCTGATGGCGACCAGAACGGCGATCAGCACGGTTGCGGCGCCGGCCAGTCCCATGACAGTGAGGAACGGAATACCAGTGATGAACAGCGCGGCCAGCGCGATCACCACGGTGGCTCCGGCGAAGACGACCGCGCTGCCGGCCGTTGCGGTGGCCCGTGCGATCGACTCCTCCCAGCCGGTTTCCGGGTCGTCGAGCTGTTCGCGATGGCGTGAGATGACGAACAGCGCGTAGTCGATACCGACCGCGAGGCCGATCATCAGAGCAAGCGTGGTCGCTGTACCGGTCATCGTCACGAAGCGGGAGACGAACATCGTGCCGAGCACGCCGACGGCCACGCCCACCAGCGCGGTCACCAGCGGCAGCCCGGCCGCGACGAGGGAGCCGAGGGCGACGGCGAGGATCGCGAAGGCGATGACGACGCCGGCCAGCTCGGCTGGGCCGCCCGCCTTGGTCTGCGGATTCATGGCCGAGCCGCCGAATTCGACCTGCATTCCCGCCTTCTGTACGGGCCGCATCACGCTTGACAGCGCGTCCTTGGCGGATTGCGGGACGTTCGCGGCCTCCTGCTCGAAACGCACATCGGAGTACGCGATGGTCCTGTCGGCCGAGACCGCTCCACTGGAGGCGGGCTGGGAGACGGCGACGACGCCGGGCACCTGGGCGGCCTTGCGCAGGGCGCCGCCGAGGACCTGCTGCTGCGCCGGGCCGGTGATGGTCGCCCCCTCCGGCGCGGCGACCACGATCCGTACGACACCGCCGGCCGCCGGCGGGAACCTCTCCTTCAGCAGATCCTGTGCCCGCTGTGACTCGACCCCGGGGACCGTGAACTCCGTCGACGTCTTGCCGTGCAGGGACACTCCCAGGCCGCCGACGACAGCGAGCAGGAGGATCCAGACGGAGATCACCCGCCGGCGGCGGCGAACCGCCCATTGCGCCCAGGCATACAGGCGTGAGGCCATCGATGCATTCCTAACCGGTCGGGACCGCAGTCAAGGGGAGACGGGAGGAGGGGAGCTCGGCGGCAGGCCGCCACAGCGATGCTCCGCGGATTGCACTCTAACGCAATTTTACAGCCGATGGTAAATTAGCTGCCGATGGTAAGCTCGGGGCATGACGGGTGGCAGTCTCAGGGAACGCGGCAAGGCGCGGCGCAGGGAAGCGATCCTCACCGCGGCCTACGAACTGTTCGCCGAGCGGGGATTCGACGCCACGAGCATCGCCGACATCGCCGAGGCGGCAGAGGTGTCGCCGCGCACGGTCACGCTGTACTTCCCGTCCAAGCTCGAACTGGCGATGGCGCACTTCAACGCGTTCATCGACGGGCTCGCCGGGAGGCTGCACACGCGACCGGAAGGGCAAGGCATCCTCGACACCGTGGAACAGTGGCTCCGTCAGCAGGCGGAAGCGCGGGACGAGTTCGATGAGCTCCATGACCGCATGCTGCAAGCCAACCCGCAGCTCAAGGGCCTCTGCGGGGGCCGCCTGGCCGATGTCATCCAGGACGGCGCCCGACTCCTCGCCGAAGAGCAGGGCCGGCGACCCGACGATTTCGCCCCCCGCATCCTCGCCGCCACGGTGGCGAGTGTCATCGGTGAACTGATGCACCGATCCGAGCCCGGTGATCTGGAGACCGCCATGGCCTTCATCCGTGCGGCAGCCGCCTCCCTGCAGCCGGCCTGACAGGGCACACGGCGGCTATGGCCACGCCTCTTCAGCTGCATGACGCTGAGCGCAGCTTCGCTGACATCCTTGAACCCGCTGTGGCAGTACGGCTCCTGGCCCGACCGGCCTGAACCGCTGGAGGGGCGGCTTGGCGCCCGTCGCCCCGCTTCGCGCAACCTGGCCAGACCTGGAGTGGCGTCGGCGGCGAATACTTCGTCTTGTACGGCATTGCCTCCTCGGTTGCTCCTGGAAAGTGACCCGCCTGCGTCTTTCAGATCCCTGACGTTTCGTCAGTCAAGTCAGCGTTTCGTCGGCATCGGTCCTGCGCATTCCGCGAAGACTGTCCGAGCAGGGTGCGTGGTCGGCGCTTTCACAACCGTCCTGGTTCGCGCGGAAGCCCAGGTAGGGAGCCTGCTCGCCCGAGTGAAGCGAGGTTCCTCACAATCTTCGAGTCAGGCGCGTGCCAGTTGTAGAGTGATGCCGCCCTTGACCTGCAGAAAGCTGGCAGGGAGCCGTCTTCCAGGAGTCCAACATGCTGCGCACCATGTTCAAGTCCAAGATCCACCGTGCCACCGTCACCCAGGCCGACCTGCACTACGTGGGATCGGTGACCATCGACGCCGACCTGCTCGACGCGGCCGACCTGCTGCCCGGGGAACTGGTCCACATCGTCGACGTGACGAACGGGGCCCGGCTGGAGACGTACACCATCGAGGGGGAGCGGGGGTCCGGGGTCATCGGGATCAACGGTGCCGCGGCCCATCTGGTGCAGCCGGGGGACCTCGTGATCATCATCAGTTACGCGCAGGTCACCGACGAGGAAGCGCGCGCGCTGCGCCCCCGGGTCGTGCACGTCGACGCCGACAACCGGATCGTGTCCCTCGGCGCCGACCCGTCCGAGCCGGTACCCGGTTCGGACCAGCAGCGCAGCCCGCAGGCCGTGGGGGCCTGACCGGCGGACCGGGACCGAGGACCAGGAGCGTGCGTGCCCATGAGCGAGACAGAGATCCGCGACGACCGGGCGGCGGGCCGCCTGGAGGCCGTCGGCGACGGTGAAGTCGTCGGCCGCGTCGAGTACTTCGTGCTGGACACGCCCGCCCGCGCCCTGGTCCCCGTCCACACGATCGTCGAGCCCGCCCACGAGGGGAAGGGCATCGCCGGTTCGCTCGCCCGCGAGCTGTACGCCCTCGCCGAGCGCGAGGGCGTCCCGGTGGCGCCCCTGTGCCCGTACGTCGTGAAGTGGGCCGAACGTCACCCCGAGCTGGCCCCACCGGCCGATCCGGCCCTCCTGTCGGCCGCGAAGACCTGGCTGCGCGCCCACCCGGACCGCTTCTGAGCGGCTGACGGTCTTCGGGGCGGCCGGTTGGCTGATCCGGGCTGGTTGGCGGCCGCAGGGGATTGTCTGCGGGCCCAGCCGTGCCGTTTCCGAGCGGCCGGCTGGGCGCCGGGGCGGCCCCGTCGGTCGATGCCGGGCTGGTCGGTGGCCGCGCGGGGCTGGCTGCGGGCCCAGCCGGACCGGTTCGGAGGGGGAGTCGGCGGTCTCGCGGAGGCGGCTTCGCCGACCGGTGCGGGCGTGCTCGCGACCGGGGGCAACAGGCTGTGCCCCCGCCCGCGTCGGTCTGCCGGTCCCCGAGTGTTCGTCGGCCACCCGGCTGGACCCGTTCGGTGCTGCCCTCGGGTGAGTGGTCGGGCGGGCGAAGGGTAGGCGGGGGAGTAGTCCAGAGGCGACGTGCCGTGACTGCCCGGAGGACATCATGACCAACCCGCACCCCGATCCGGTCCCGCCGGGCCCGACGCCGGGTCCGGGCCCGACACCGACCCCGCCGGATCCGTACCCCAGCCCGGTCCCGCCGCCGGAGCCGGCTCCGCAGCCCACCCCGCCCGCGCCGGGCCCCGACCCGACCCCCCCTCCGGCCCCGCCCCACCCGGGCCCCCCGGAGCCGTCTCCTTCCCCGATCCCACCGGGCCCCGAGCCCGTCCCCAACCCGGAACCGGGCCCGCCGCTCACCTGAGACCGCGGGCCGCGCCAGGGGAGCCAGATCCGTCCGGGAGCCGGGCTGGGCCTTCGCCTGAGACCGCGGCTCGCGCCAGGAGAGTCGTATGCGACCGGGACCCGAGTTCGGCCCTCGCTTGAGACCGCGGGCCGTGCCAGGGGAGTCGTATCCGACCGGGGCCGGGCTCGGCCTTGCCTGAGACCGGAGCCGTATCCGACTCGGACCCGGACCGCGCCCCTCACCTGAGACCGCGACCCGAGCCAGGAGAGCCGTAACCCGACCCGGAACCGATCCCACTGCGCCCACGGGGACGCGCCTAGCCCGCCCCCCCGCGTGAAAGAGCACCGGGCCGCGCCCGCAAGAGCCGTACCCATCCCGACGCAACGCCAAGGGGCGCAGGCAGTGGTGTGCTCGGCGCACGCCACACGCACCCGCGCCCCGGGACGCCGGCCTCGCCCCTACGCGGACACCTCCGACCGGTCCCCGCCCCACAGCGTGTGGAACGAGCCGTCCCGGTCCACCCGGCGGTAGGTGTGCGCGCCGAAGAAGTCCCGCTGGCCCTGCGTCAGCGCCGCCGGCAGCCGCTCGGCCCGCAGTGCGTCGTAGTACGCCAGGGCCGCCGCGAAGCCGGGCGTCGGCACGCCCTGCCGGGTCGCGGCGATCAGCACCTCGCGCCAGTCGTCCTGCGCCTCGGCGATCTCCCGGGCGAAGGTCTCGTCGGACAGCAGGCTCGGCAGGTCGGCCCGGGCGTCGTACGCGGCGCGGATGCGGTCGAGGAACGCGGCCCGGATGATGCAGCCGCCCCGCCAGATCGCGGAGACCGCACCGAGGTCGATGTCCCAGCCGTACTCCTCGCTGCCGGCCGCGATCTCGTGGAAGCCCTGGGTGTACGACACGATCTTGGACGCGTACAGCGCCTGCTCGACCCGGTCGGCGAAGGCCGCCGCCTCCGCCTCGCCCAGCGGTGACGCCTTCGGCCCGGCCAGGCCCCGGGAGGCGTTCCGCAGGGCCGCGTGGCCCGACAGGGAGCGGGCGAAGACCGCCTCGGCGATGCCGGACACCGGCACGCCCAGGTCCAGCGCGATCTGCACCGTCCAGCGGCCGGTGCCCTTCTGCTCGGCCTGGTCCACCACCACGTCCACGAACGGCTTGCTGGTGACCTCGTCCACGTGGGACAGCACCTCGGCGGTGATCTCGATCAGGTACGAGTCGAGCCGGCCGGTGTTCCAGGTGCGGAAGATGTCCGCGATCTGCGCGGGGGAGTACCCGGCGACATCGCGCAGCAGCTGGTACGCCTCGCCGATCAGCTGCATGTCGGCGTACTCGATGCCGTTGTGGACCATCTTCACGAAGTGCCCGGCACCGTCGGGACCGACGTGCGTCACGCACGGCGCGCCGTCGGCGGCCTTCGCGGAGATCTTCTCCAGCATCGGGCCCAGCGACTCGTACGACTCCTTCGAGCCGCCCGGCATGATGCTCGGGCCGTGCAGCGCGCCCTCCTCGCCGCCGGAGATGCCCGTGCCGACGAAGTGGATGCCCCGCTCGCGCAGCTCCCGTTCGCGCCGCCGGGTGTCCGCGAAGTGCGCGTTGCCGCCGTCGATGATCATGTCGCCGGGCTCCAGCAGCGGGGCGAACTCCTCGATCACCGCGTCCGTGGGCTCGCCCGCCTTGACCATGACGACCAGGCGGCGCGGGCGCTCCAGGGCCGCCACGAACTCCTCGGCGGTCTCGGCCCCGACGAAGTCGCCCTCGTGCCCGAACTCCTCCACCAGCGCCTTCGTCCGCGACACCGTACGGTTGTGCACGGCGACCGTGTAGCCGTTGCGCGCGAAGTTCCGGGCGAGGTTGCGGCCCATGACCGCGAGGCCCGTGACACCGATCTGCGCTGAAGTGCTCATACCGCCTGCTCCCTGGTTGCCTCGTGTACTACGGCTCCGTCAGTACGGGTCCTCGCCCATCCTGACGTGCCGCTTCGGCGAGCGCACATCCGACCCGCCACGCATGTGTACGCGCCGGGGAGGCCTTCCGCCTCACTCACCGGCCCCTCCGATCAAGCAGGGGCCGTTCCCGGCCACTTGGGCCGCGGGGGAGGCCGATTTCCTGTCTTGTCATGGCCTGTTCGTGGCGCTTACTTTTGCCGCTCCTGACGCATGCCGAGGGGATTTCGGACATGGCCGCACGCGGCCGGCACCGCCGGTACCAGCCGAACAGGATCAACCGCGCCTCACTCACCGTCACGGCCGGCGGCGCCGGCCTGGCGCTCCCGCTGGTCGCCACCGGCACCGCGCACGCCGCCGACGCGGCCACCTGGAACAAGGTCGCCGCCTGCGAGTCCAGCGGCAACTGGAGCATCAACACCGGCAACGGCTACTACGGCGGGCTGCAGTTCACCCAGTCCACCTGGGACGCCTACGGCGGCGCCCGGTACGCGCCGCGCGCCGACCAGGCCACCCGGGCCGAGCAGATCGCCGTTGCCGAGAGGGTCCTGGACGGACAGGGGCCGGGCGCCTGGCCGGTGTGCTCGTTACGGGCCGGGCTCACCCGGGGCGGGGCCGCCCCCGACACGCACACCGAGGCCGGCTCCGCGCGCCCCGCGAAGACCGGCTCGGCCAAGACCGGCTCCCCGCACTCCGGCTCCGCGCACTCCAGCTCCGTCAAGGACGTGCAGCCGCAGATCACCCCGCAGTCCCGGGCGGGCCGCGCCGAGATGTACACGGTGGTGCACGGCGACACCCTCTCCGGCATCGCCGGCGACCACCGCGTGCCGGGCGGCTGGCACGCGCTGTACGCGGGCAACCGCGCCACCATCGGCGCCGATCCGGACCTGATCGTGCCGGGGCAGCGGCTCAGCCTGAACGGCACCGCCACCCGCCCGGCGCCCCCCAAGGCCCCGAAGAAGAAGACGCCTTCGGAGCACCCGACCACGCACCGCACGACGCCCCCGGCCCGGCACGCGCTCGTCGCCCCGGTGACCGCGTCCGTCGGCACCGGCTACCACGTGGCGGGCTCGCACTGGTCGAAGGGCTACCACACCGGCGTCGACTTCCTGGTGCCGACCGGCACCTCCGTGAAGGCGGCGGCGGCCGGGCGGGTCGTGGCCGCGGGCTGGGGCGGCTCGTACGGCTACCAGGTGGTGCTCCGGCACGCCGACGGCCGCTACACCCAGTACGCCCACCTGTCGGCCATCTCCGTGCGGGTCGGCCAGACCGTCACCGCCGGCCAGCGCATCGGCCGTTCCGGTAGCACCGGGAACGTCACGGGGCCGCACCTGCACTTCGAGGTGCGGACGGGGCCGGCGTTCGGCTCGGACATCGACCCGCTCGCCTACCTGCGGGCCGGCGGCGTCAGGATCTAACGCGGCTGCGCTGCAGGTCCAGGACCGGCAGCGGCACGGGGACACCCTGGGGCGGCGGCGCGGTGTACGACGGGGGGAGCGCGCCGTCGGCCGGCGGTCCGGCGCCGTCGGGGTCCGCGCCGTTCCCGGGCGCGCCCGGCACCAGCAGCCCGCCCGGCGCAGGTCCGTCCGGTACGGCGCCGGTCACGGTGGTCCCGACGGCTCCGACGGCTCCGACGGCTCCGACGGCTCCGACGGCTCCGACGGCTCCGGCGGCTCCGGTGGTCCCGGCGGCTCGGGCGGGGGCGGCCGGGTCCGTTCCGGTGTCCGTGGCCCCGCGCTGCCGCGGCACTTCGGGGCGCGCCCGCGCGGCCGCCGGGGGAAGAACGGCGGGTGCTGCCTCGGCGGTGGCCGCCGCGCGCTCCATCCGCTCCGTCGTCAGCATGATCAGCCCGCCCGCCGCCAGCACCGCGCAGCCCAGGGCGAGCGCGGTGCCCGTGGTGTCGTAGCGGAACGTCTCGCCGAACATGAGGATGCCGACCGCGGCGGCCAGCACCGGGTTGACCACCGTCAGGGTGGCCAGCGGGGCGGCGAGGCCGCCGCCCCGGTAGGCGGCCTGGGACAGCAGGACGCCGGCCATGGTGAACAGGCCGATCACGGCCAGCGGGGCCAGGGCGCCCGGACCGATGCCGTGGGTCCAGTCGACCGCCACGGTCTTGGTGAACACCGACGACATGCCGAAGGCGATGCCGGAGGCGGTGGCGAGCAGCACGCTGCGCACCGCGGGGTGCCGGTGCGCAGCCAGGCCGGCGCACAGCAGCGCCGCCACCGCCCCGCCGGTGACCAGCGCGACCGCCAGCCGCTGGGCCGGGGCGAGGGAGTGCGCGGCGGAGGAACCGACCAGGGATAGAAGGCCGGCGAGGCCCACCGTGGCCATGAGGGCACCGCGCCAGGCGGTCGCGCCGGCCCGGCGGCCGACGCACAGGGCCGCCATGGGCAGCGCGAAGACGATGGTCAGCGCGCCGAGCGGCTGGACCAGGCTGAGCGGACCGCAGGCCAGCGCCACCACGTGCAGCACGCCGCCGAGGCCGTTGAGCCCCAGCGCGCCCCACCAGCTGGGCCGGCGCAGCGGGAGGTACCCGCCGCCGGGGGAGGACACCGCGACCTGCTCCTGCACGATCGCGCCGCCCGCGTACGCGAGGGCGGAGACGACCGACAGGAGCACGGCCAACGCCAGGGCGCTCATCGGTGTCTCCTCTGCGTGCCCCGGGCGTGCTCGCTGCGGCGCGGCGTGCGGTCGGCTTCCATGGCCCACACTCTGCCCGCCCGCGCCCCCTCCCGTCGTCGTACCTGAGCACGCAATGCGTCCTACTGCCGATGGAGTACACCGCTCGGGTGATCATCCCCTGGTGGGGTGACGCAGGGTGGCGCACCCGCCCGCTCGCCCCGGTGACACGCCTGGTAGTAGTGCCTGTCGTGGACCTCGACCCCGAACTCGCCGCGCTCCGCCCGCTCGGCGGCTTCTTCGTCCTGCGCACCCTGCCGGGTACGGCGGGCGGCGAGCCTTGGCGGCTGCCGACCCTCGCGGACGGCTACGACGGCTACGACGGCTACGACGGCGGCACGGCGGATCCGCGGCGGGACCCGGTGGCCCTGCGGGTCGCCACCGTCGGCGAACGCCTGCGGATCGCCGAGCCGCGCGTCGCCGCCTCCCTCGCCCAGCAGGGCCTGGCCGCCCGGCTGTGGTCGGCGGCCCTCGGCTGCGCCGTCCTGTACGGCCGGATACCCGACCTGGACCCGCGCCTGCTGCGCTGGGACGCCCGCGCCACCGCCCCCGACGACCTGTGGCTCGCCGAGCCGCGCCCGCTGCCCGGGGACGCGGCCACGCTCGCCGCGACCGTGCTGCACGGCCATCTGGAGCCCCTGGCGGCGGCCCTGCGGGCGCGCTACGGTGTCGCGGCCGGCCTGCTGCGGGGCAACGCGGGCTCCGCGCTCGCCGCGACCGCCCGGGAACTGGGCCGCTGGGCCCGCGCCCACGGCCGTACCGACGTGGCGGCCCGCACCCGCGCGCTCACCGGGGAACTCTTCGCCCACCCCCTGCTGGACGCCACCGGCACCCGCACCGGCACGGCCTTCCGGCGCCGCAGCTGTTGCCTGTACTACCGGGTCCCCGGCGGCGGGCTCTGCGGCGACTGCTGCTTCACCCGGCCGCCGCGCTCCGCCCCGCCCTCCCCCCTGCGCTCTTCCCCGGGCGGCGCTTCTGGGTGACCATGAGGGGGACGTACCGCCGAGACCAGGGGGTTGCCGGGTGCGAGTGGGACTGCTGACCCGGGAGTACCCCCCGGATGTGTACGGCGGCGCCGGTGTCCACGTCGAGTTCCTCGCCCGCGAGTTGGCCGCCCTGGTGGACCTGGAGGTGCACTGCTGGGGCGAGGGGCGCGGGGTCGGCGTCGTACGCCACCGCCCCTGGTCCGTCCTCGACGGATCCAACGACGCGCTGCGCACCTTCTCCGTGGACCTCGCCATGGCCGCCGCCCTCGAAGGCCGCGAACTCGTCCACTCCCACACCTGGTACGCCAATCTGGCCGGGCACGTCGCCAAGCTCCTGTACGGTGTCCCGCACGTGGTCACCGCCCACTCGCTGGAGCCGCTGCGCCCCTGGAAGGCGGAGCAACTCGGCGGCGGATACGCCCTGTCGGGCTGGGCCGAGCGGACCGCGATCGAGGCCGCCGACGCGGTGATCGCCGTCTCCGGAGCCATGCGCGAGGACATCCTGGCCTGCTATCCGGCCCTGGACCCGGCCCGGGTGCACGTCGTGCACAACGGCATCGACACCCGGCTGTACCGCCCCGACCACGGCACCGACGCGCTCACCCGGCACGGCATCGACCCCGCCCGCCCGTACGTCCTGTTCGTCGGCCGGATCACCCGGCAGAAGGGCGTGCCCCATCTGCTGCGCGCCGTACGGGACATCGACCCCGGAGCCCAGGTCGTGCTGTGCGCGGGCGCGCCGGACACCCCGGAGATCGAGCGGGAGTTCCAGGAGCTGTTCGAGGAACTGCGCCGGGTGCGGGCGGGCGTGTTCTGGATCCCGCAGATGCTGCCGCGCGCGGAGGTCGTCCAACTCCTCACGCACGCCGCGGTCTTCGCCTGTCCCTCGGTGTACGAGCCGCTCGGCATCGTCAACCTGGAGGCGATGGCCTGCGGCACGCCGGTCGTCGCGTCCCGGGTGGGCGGCATCCCCGAGGTCGTGGACGACGGCCGCACCGGCCTCCTGGCCGACGTGGACGACGGCTTCGAGTCCGCGCTCGGCCGGGCGCTGGACACCGTCCTCGGCGACCCGGACGCGGCCCGGCGGATGGGAGAGGCCGGACGGGAGCGCGCGGTGCGGGAGTTCGGCTGGGACGCGGTGGCCCGCCGCACGGCGGGGCTGTACGAGGAGATCCTCAAGCAGGCTTAGTCCGCTCTGCTCGGGGCAGCCATGGTTTCAACCACGGTGAGGGGAGCGGTCATGCGTCGTGGAGGGCCTTCCGTACTCGGGATCGTGCTGGCGGGCGGTGAGGGCAAGCGCCTGATGCCGCTGACCGCGGACCGCGCCAAACCGGCCGTCACCTTCGGCGGCACCTACCGGCTCGTCGACTTCGTCCTGTCCAACCTCGTCAACGCCGACGTGCTGCGCATCTGCGTGCTGACCCAGTACAAGTCGCACTCGCTGGACCGGCACATCACCACCACCTGGCGGATGTCCAGCCTGCTCGGCAACTACGTCACCCCGGTCCCGGCCCAGCAGCGGCTCGGCCCGCGCTGGTACCTGGGCAGCGCCGACGCCATCCTGCAGTCGCTCAACCTGGTCCACGACGAACAGCCGGAGTACGTGGCCGTGTTCGGCGCCGACCACGTCTACCGCATGGACCCGCGGCAGATGCTCGCGCAGCACATCGAGGGCGGCGCGGGGGTGACGGTGGCCGGCATCCGGGTGCCGCGCGCGGAGTCCTCCTCCTTCGGGGTGATCACGCCGGGCCCGGACGGCAGTACCGTCGAGCGCTTCCTGGAGAAGCCCGCCGACCCCCCGGGCCTGCCGGACGACCCGGAGACGGTCTTCGCCTCGATGGGCAACTACGTCTTCACCACCAAGGTCCTGATCGAGGCGCTGCAGCGGGACGCCGAGGACGGCCAGTCCGTGCACGACATGGGCGGCTCGATCCTGCCCCAGCTGACCGCGCGGGGCGAGGCACAGCTGTACGACTTCAGCGACAACCACGTGCCCGGCGAGACCAGCCGCGACCAGGGCTACTGGCGGGACGTGGGCACCCTCGACGCCTACTACGAGGCGCACATGGACCTGATCGCCGAGCGTCCCGCGTTCAACCTCTACAACCGCCAGTGGCCCATCTACACGCACTCCTACCAGCTGTCCCCGGCGCGGTTCAACGCGGGCGGCATCGCGAGCGAGTCCATCATCAGCGCGGGCTGCCTGGTCCGCGGCCAGGTCACCCGGTCGGTGCTGTCGCCGGGCGTACGGGTCGACCCGGGCGCGGTCGTGCAGGGTTCGGTGCTGCACGACAACGTGCACATCGGCCGGGGCGCGGTCGTGCGCGGTGCCGTGCTGGACAAGAACGTCGAGGTGCCGCCCGGCGCGACGATCGGCGTCAACCCGGAACGCGACGCGGAGCTGTACACCGTCTCCAAGGGCGGTGTCATCGCGCTGGGCAAGGGGCAGCAGGTGCCGTAGCGGGCGTCGGGGCCGGCGCCATGTCCGCTGCTGTCGCACTCGTGTTCCGTCCGTTCCGGCGGCGGTCCCCGTCAGGGAGGACCACGAGCGTGCGTTCGCCGCCCTCGAACAGGATCCGCGCAACGAGGTGCTGGTCCTCGCCGAGCCGGGCACCGGCACGGTGGTGGGCTGCCTGCAGGCGACGTACCTCCCCCGGCTCGGCCGGACCCTGATGGAGCACGCGCTGACCAGGGCAGGGGCCCGCGGCTGAGCGCTCGGCCGGCTCACCGGCAACAAGAGCCGCTCGGACGCCCACCGCTTCTCCACCCGGCTGGGGTTCGTCCGCAGCCACGAGGGCTTCGAGCCGGCCCTCTGACCGCCCGTCGGCACCCGGTTCCCTCGCACCCGCGCGACGCGTTTGATGGAAATATCCACGAATGCACGGGTTTTCGGCCTCCGCCGTCCAGGATGCAGGCAACGATGTCCAACCTGCGGAGGTCATCCGACATGAGAGGGACCCGGCGCACGCGGCTGTGCCTGGCCGGGGTGATGGCAGCGTCCGCGCTGGTCGCCACCCCCGCCGCACGGGCCGCAGAGCGGACCGACGGCCACCTCACCGACCTGGTCAACCCGTTCATCGGGACCCAGAACGAGGGCAACACCTTCCCCGGCGCGACCGTGCCCTTCGGCATGGTGCAACTCTCCCCGGACACCGGGCACAACACCGGC
This sequence comes from Streptomyces sp. NPDC046881, assembly GCF_040645015.1. Classification (NCBI taxonomy): domain Bacteria; kingdom Bacillati; phylum Actinomycetota; class Actinomycetes; order Kitasatosporales; family Streptomycetaceae; genus Streptomyces; species Streptomyces sp. NPDC046881. Next base: position 18,124 of record NZ_JBEYXJ010000055.1, read on the forward strand.
TACGACTACACGCAGAACCGTATCCGCGGTTTCTCCCTGGTCCACCTCTCGGGCGTGGGCTGCCGGATCGGCGGGGACCTGCCCGTGCTGCCCACCACCGGTGACGTCACACAGACGGACTACGCCCGGTACGCGGCGGCCTTCTCGCACGACGACGAGGAGGCGAGCCCCGGCTACTACCGGGTCGGCCTCGCCTCCGGCATCCGCGCCGAACTGACCGCGACCGCCCGCACCGGGGTGCAGCGCTACACCTTCCCGGCCACCGACAAGGCCAACGTTCTGCTGAACGCGGCCCAGTCGCTGCACAAGCCGGTGAGCAGCTCGGTGCAGATCCTGGACGACCGCACCGTGCGCACCGAGATCACCGGCCACGGCTTCTGCCGGGACACCGGCCCCTACACGGTCTACACGATCACCCGCTTCAGCCGGCCCTTCACGGCCTACGGCACCTGGGGCGGCGGGACCGTCACCCCGGGCGCCCGGAGCGGGGCCGGCGGCGCCTACGTCCGCTTCGACACCACCGAGGACCGCACGGTCGAGGCGACCACCGCCCTGTCGTACGTCGACTCGCGCGGCGCCGCCGGCAACCTGCGCGCCGAGGGCGGCCGGTCCTTCGACGCCGTACGCCGCCGGGCCCGCGAGGAGTGGGAGGGCCGGCTCGCCGCCGTCCGGGTGCGGGGCGGCACGCCCGCGCTGCGCCGCACCTTCTACTCCTCGCTGTACCGGTCGTACCTCGCGCCCAACACCGGCAGCGACGCCGACGGCCGCTACTTCGGCTGGGACCGCCGTACCCACCGCGCCCGGGGCTTCACGTACTACCAGAACTGGTCGCTGTGGGACACCTACCGCACCCAGGCGCAGCTGCTCGCCCTGCTCGCCCCGCGCGAGGCCCGGGACATGGCCCGGTCGGTGGTCGCCGTCGACGAGGACGGCGGGTGGCTGCCCAAGTGGGGCTACGGCCCGGTCGAGACGAACGTCATGAGCGGCGACCCGGTCACCCCGTTCCTGACCACCGCCTACCGGATGGGGCTGCTGAAGGGGTTCGAGGAGCGGGCCTACCGCGCGCTGCGGAAGAACGCCGACGGGGTGCCGCCCGCCGCGTACCCGGGCATCGGCCGGGAGGCCAACGCCGAGTACATCGCGCACGGTTTCGCGCCGTACGTCGAGGGCCGCCCGCTGGCCAAGATGGGTGACTCCGACTACCACCACGGCGCGTCCGTCACCCTGGAGTACGCGCTTGCCGACGCGATGCTCGCCCAGATGGCCCGCGGCCTCGGGCACCCGGACGACGCGGCCCGCTACGCCGCCCGCTCGCGCAACTACCGGAACGTCTTCGACCCGAGCACCGGCTTCTTCCGGGCCCGCGACGCCGTCGGCGCCTTCACCGGCCCGCCCGACCCGGCCCGCGGCACCGGCTTCCACGAGGGCACGGCCTGGCAGTACCAGTGGCTGGTCCCGCAGGACGTCCCGGGCATGGTCGACCTGATCGGCGGCACGCGCGCGGCCAACGCCCGGCTGGACACCTTCTTCGCCTACGACCGGCTGCTCGCCGACCCGGAGCGCACCGCCCGCGAGGTGTGGGTGCACGGCGATCCGTACGCGTACTACAACGCCGCCACGTACAACCCGATGAACGAGCCGGACCTCATCGCGCCCTACACCTACCTGTCCACCGGCCAGCCCTGGAAGACCACGGACGTGGTGCACGCGGCGCTGACCCTGTTCACCGACAGCCCCACCGGCATGACCGGCAACGACGACCTCGGCACCATGTCCGCCTGGAACGTGCTGTCGTCCATCGGGCTCTTCCCGGTCCAGCCCGGCTACGACACCTGGGGCCTGACCACCCCGGTCTTCGAGCGCGTCGACCTGGCCCTGGACCGCCGCTACTGGCCCGGCGGCCGGCTGACGGTGACCGCGCCCGGCACCTCCGCCGCCGACCGCTACGTCCAGGCCGTGCACACGGACGGGGCACGGCACGGCCGGACCTATCTGACCACCCGTGCGCTGCGCTCCCTGCGCTCGCTCGCGTTCACGGTCGGCCCGCGCCCGTCGGAGTGGGGTACGTCACCCGAAGCGGCGCCGCCCGTTCTGAGGTGACCTCAGGTGCCTCCCGAGTCCCGCCGCCCTCACCGGGGGCGGGACTTAACCTGGCATTAACTGAGCGTAGCCTGATCGTACTTGACCGTAATCGTTCAGCCGGGATTGACTGCTGATCCGCCCGTCTCCGCACGCGTGAGGCAAGCCCTTGACTTCCGACCTGCTCGCTCCGCTCGACCTGGCCTTCTGGAACATGGAGTCCGACCGGCACCCGATGCACCTCGGGGCGCTCGGCGTCTTCGCCGCGCACTCGCCCACCGCCGGCGCCCACGCCGCCGACCTGCTCGCCGCCCGCGCCGCCGCCGTACCCGGCCTGCGCATGCGCATCCGCGACGTCTGGCAGCCGCTCGCCTTCGGCGGCGCGACCCGCGAGAGCGACCCGGACTTCGACCCGCTGAACCACGTACGGCTGCACGCCCCGACCGACGACTTCCAGGCGGCCGCAGGCCGGCTGATGGAGCGCTCGCTGGAACGCGGCCGGCCGCCGTGGGAGGCGCATGTGCTGCCCGGCGAGGACGGGGTGTCCTTCGCCGTGCTCTTCAAGTTCCACCACGCCCTGGCCGACGGGCTGCGCGCGCTGAAGCTCGCCGCCGGCGTCCTGGACCCCGTCGACCTGCCCGAGCGCGCGCCCCGCGCCCTGGAGCCGCCCCGCGACCTGCTCTCCGACGTGCGCCGGCTGCCCGCGCGGGTGCCCGGGCTGGTCAGGGGCGCGCTGTCCGACGTGGGCCGGGCCCTGGACATCGGCGCCTCGCTCGCCCTGTCCACGCTCGGCATGCGCCCGACCGCCGCGCTGGCCTCCGCGCCCAGCGGCACCCGCCGGACCGCCGGCGTCGTCGTCGACATCGACGACGTGCACCGGGTGCGCAAGAGCGCCGGCGGCACCGTCAACGACGTCCTCGTCGCCGTCGTCGCCGGCGCGCTGCGCAGCTGGCTGGACGAGCGCGGCGACGGCAGCAAGGGCGTGGCACCCCGCGCGCTGATCCCCGTCTCCCGGCGCCGCCCGCGCACCGCCCAGCCACCGGGCAACCGGCTCTCCGGGTACTTGATACGGCTTCCGGTGCACGAGCCCGACCCGCTCGGCCGGCTGGAGACCGTGCGGACGGCGATGGTGCGGAACAAGGACGCGGGGCCCGACCGGGGCGCCGGCGCGGTGGCGCTGCTCGCCGACCATGTGCCGGCGCTCGGTCACCGGCTCGGTGGGCCGCTGCTCGGGCAGGCGGCCCGGCTGTGGTTCGACATCCTGGTCACCAGCGTGCCGCTGCCCGGGCTCGGGCTCCGGCTCGGCGGGCACGAGCTGACCGAGGTGTACCCGCTGGCGCCGCTCGCGCCCGGGCAGGCGCTGGCGGTGGCGATCTCCACGTACCGCGGGCGGGTGCACTACGGGCTGGTCGCCGACGGGCAGGCCGTGCCGGATCTCGACCGGCTCGCGCACGCGGTCTCGGCCGAGGTGGAGACGCTGCTGGCGGTCTGCGAGCACTGATCCCCGGCCTCCCGGCGGACGGGGATCAGTGCGCGGTTTGGTGCCATGGCCCGGCGCTCCGTAAAATCCGCTGTTCGAAAGCGGGCGCGAGTCGGAGCGCTGCGCGGGTGATCAGGGAAGCGGCAGCGCGATGACGGTGACAGAGGACGGCTCGGCGTCCATGGACATGCCCACGGACGCCTCCGTGGACGAGCTGGTCCACGGGCCCGGTATCGACCCCGAGCGGCTGGCCGTCTGCCTGAGCGTGCTGCAGGAGCTGGACCGGATCGACGTCGACCACCCCGACGCGATCGCGGTGCGCCGGGCCACCTCGCACATCTACCGGACGGTGAAGCAGCGCCGCCGCCAGGAGCGCCGGGCCGCCAAGACCGCGCACGACCGCGCCGTGACGGAGGCCACCGCCACCGGCTCCGCCGAGCGCATCGACGACGAGACCGAGGGCATCCTGCCCTCCTCGAAGGTCGAGACCGGCAAGATCGCGGGGATACTCCAGCGTCCGCGCTCCTGCTACACCTGCAAGACGCGGTACGTCGAAGTCGACTACTTCTACCACCAGCTCTGTCCGGACTGCGCCGCCGTCAACCGCGCCAAACGGGACGCGCGCGCCGACCTCACCGGCAAGCGCGCCCTGCTCACCGGCGGCCGGGCCAAGATCGGCATGTACATCGCGCTGCGCCTGCTGCGCGACGGCGCGCACACGACGATCACGACGCGGTTCCCCAAGGACGCCATCCGCCGCTTCAAGGCGATGGAGGACTCGGCGGACTGGATGCACCGCCTGGAGGTCGTCGGCATCGACCTGCGCGACCCGGCCCAGGCCGTCGCGCTGGCCGACCAGGTCGCCGAGGCGGGCCCGCTGGACATCCTGATCAACAACGCCACGCAGACCGTGCGCCGCCTGCCCTCGGCCTACGCCGCCCTGGTCGAGGGCGAGAGCGCCCCGCTGCCCGCCGGGGAGCTGCCCGCCCACCACGTGATCGGCGCCTTCAACTCCGGCGCGGTCGACGGCCTGGCCGCGCTGCCCCTCGGCACCAGCGGCCTCGACGCCCAGAAGGTCGCCGACCTCGCCCTGGTCGCGGGCAACGCCAGCGTCGCCCGGCACCTCGACGGCACCGCCATCGACGCGGGCGGCCTGCTGCCCGACGTCGTCGACAGCAACACCTGGGTGCAGACGATCGACCAGATCTCCCCGGTGGAGCTGCTCGAAACCCAGCTGTGCAACTACACCGCGCCGTTCATCCTCATCAGCAAGCTCCGCCCGGCGATGGCCGACGCCGCGCGGAAGGCGGCCAGCGGACGGGCGTACGTCGTCAACGTCTCCGCCATGGAAGGGGTCTTCAGCCGCGGGTACAAGGGCGCGGGCCACCCCAACACCAACGCCGCCAAGGCCGCGATGAACATGGTGACGCGCACCAGCGCCCAGGAGATGTTCCAGGCCGACGCCATCCTCATGACCTCGGTCGACACCGGCTGGATCACCGACGAGCGCCCCCACTACGACAAGCTGCGCCTCGCCGAGGCCGGCTTCCACGCACCGCTCGACCTGGTCGACGGCGCCGCCCGCGTCTACGACCCGATCGTGCGCGGCGAGGAGGGCGAGGACCTGTACGGCGTCTTCCTGAAGGACTACGCGCCCGGCAAGTGGTGAGCCGTCGCCGCGTCAGCGGGTGGAGGGGCGTTCGCCCCTGTAGGCCACATGGGTGATTCGACGGGTCGTCCGAGTGAGCACCTTGTTACAAAAAGCCCCATCCTAGGGGGTATTGGGCGGCGGGAAGGTGCGTATCGGTTACCGCTTGTTTGCATTCCCTATCGAGCGGATGCCCGCTCATCTGGTTAACCTGGAGGGGACGGACAGCAGTACGGGGTCCCACCCACACCCACCGTCCGTCCTGGGGTGAGCCGGTCGACAACGGCCTGCTCCGACAGAGACACCGGCGCCACCGCGTCCGACTGGCCTTCCCACCAGACCCGAGCGGGCGTCGAGCTCCGGAGCGCAGACGGTCCGGTACGCCCCGAGGGTGACCCGACACATAAGGAGTGCGCGGTGACACCGGAGAAGACGAATCGCGAACAGCGCCCCGAGGAACGCACGGAGCGCGTGGGCCGGCGGCCCGGAGAGCTCGGCAGTCTCGACGTGTGGGCCCGGTCCGCCCCGATCCGTCTCGCGGGATACGAGGACGACCTCGCCGAGCCGCACATCCTGCCGAGCGTGGACTGACCTCCGGGACGGCCCGCCGCGATCGCCGCACGCAGCTCGGCGGCAGGGACCTTCACACCGCGCCCCACGTGGTCCCCGGGGACCGGCGCCTCAGCCGGTCACGGGGGCCGTCCGCTGCCACGGGCTCAGCTCCTGCAGCTCCTCCGCCAGGTCCAGCAGTACGGCCTCGGTGCCCGGCCGGCCCACGAGCTGTACGGCGCAGGGGGCGCCCGAGGGCAGGGCGCCGGCCGGGACGGACATCGCGGGCCAGCCGGTCAGGTTCCACGGCGGGGTGAACGGCGAATAGGCGGTGTTTGCCAGCACGTTGGGCAGCCAGCCGCGTTCGTGCCACGCGCCGGCCCGCGGGGAGCGGCGGGCCAGCGCCGGGGTGAGCAGCACGTCGTGCTCGGTGAAGAACGGCGTCAGCCGGGCGCGCAGCCGTTCGCGGGCCTCACCGGTGCGGACCCCCCGGACGAACGGGCGGCCCACGGCCGCGTGCACCCGGGTCCGGCGGGCCAGCCGCGCCCGGTCCAGGCCCTCGGCGTCCACCGCCGTGCCCGCCGTCCAGTGCCGGAGCGCGGTCACGCCCAGCGAGAGCGGGTACGGCGGCTCGGTCCGCCGCACCTGGTGCCCGGCCCGGGCCAGCACCCCGGCCGTCTGCCGGACCGCGGTCGTATACGGCCGGCTCACGCTCACCCCGGCCAGCGGGCTGCGCACCGCGGCGGCGATCCTGAGGCGGGGCCGCTCCTCCCGGCGCCCGAACCCACCGTCCGCGAGGACCGCCAGCATCAGCCGCAGATCCGCGACCGTCGTGGCCAGCGGGCCGTTCTCGGACATCCCGAACCAGTCGCCGTTGCCGATCCCGGCCGGCACCACCCCGTGCCCCGGCTTCAGCGTGACCAGCCCGCAGTTCGCGGCCGGGATGCGCAGCGAGCCCATGCCGTCGTTGCCGAGCGCCAGCGGCACCAGCCCCGCCGCGACCGCCGCCGCGCTGCCACCGGAGGAGCCGCCGGCCGTGCGGGAGGGGTCCCACGGATTGCGGGCGATGCCGTACGGGCCCTCCGTGGTGCCGAAGACGCACAGCTCGGGCACGTTCGTCAGGCCGACGACCACCGCACCGGCCGCCCGCAGCCGGGCCACGGTCACGTGGTCCGCGGCGGCCGGGGTCTCCGGGGTGGCGGCGGAGCCGTTGCGGGCGGCCTCGCCGCGCACCGCCAGGTTGTCCTTGACCGCCAACGGCACTCCGGCCAGCGGAAGTCCGGCCAGGTCGGCACGGGAGGCCACCTCGTCGGCCTCGGCGAGCGCGGCCTCCGTCCGGACCTTCCGGAACGCACCGATCCGGCCGTCGAGCCGCTCGATCCGCGCGAGATGCGCGGCCACCACCTCCCGGGGCGTGACCCGCTTCTCACGGACGGCGGCGGCGATCTCGACGGCACTCCGGCCGACCCAGCTGCTCACGGGCACTCCTCGTTACTCATCGGTACGAACGACGGGTAGGAGAACTCTGCCCGGCGGGGAGGGAGTACGTCGAGAGGCCGCGCCCGGCGGGCCCGGACCGACGGCCGGTCAGGACACCTCGCCGTCCGTCGCGCGGACCGCACCCGTGCTGCCCCGTCCCGTCAGCCGTGGCACCGGGACCCCCACCGCCCGGGCCGGGGCGCCGTCGAGCAGGGACAGCAGCTCGCGGGCGGCCGTGCGGCCGAACTCGGCGCTGTCGCGGGAGAGGGCGGACAGCCGCGGGGTGACCATGCGGCACAGTGCCGAGTCCTCCCAGGAGACGACGGAGACGTCCTCCGGTACACGGCAGCCGAGTTCGGCCGCCGCCGAGGCCCCGGCGACCGCCATCACGTCGTTGTCGTAGATCAACGCGGTGGGCGGGACAGGGGAGTTCAGGACCCGGCGGGTCACGGCCGCGCCCTCCGTGTCGGAGTAGTCCGTGGTCACCGAGCGGACCTCGGTCAGCCCACGCCGCTCCGCCTCCGCGCGCAGGGTGGCGGTCCGGCGCCGGGTGTGGGCCAGGTCGGGCAGGCCGGCGATGTGCACGATCCGCCGGTGGCCGAGGGCGGTCAGCTCGTCCACGACCGAGGCCATCGCGCCCGCGTCGTCCGCCCACACGGTGGACAGGCCGGGGTGGCGTTCGTCCGGCGCGCCGCCGATCACCACCGCGGGCAGGCCGAGTTCGTCCAGCAGGTCGGGACGCGGGTCGTCGGCGCGCGGGTCGGCCACCAGGACGCCGTCCACCCGGTGCTCCGCCCACCAGCGCCGGTACACCGCGCACTCGTCGGCCACGTCCCGCGCCACCTGGAACAGCAGGCCCAGGTGCCGCTCGGCCAGGACCTCCTGGATGCCGGAGACGAGCTGGAGGAAGAACGAGTCCACGCCCAGCGTGTGGGCGGGGCGCGCCAGGACGAAGCCGACCGTCGCCGCGCCCTCCCCGGACAGGGCGCGGGCGGCCGTGCTGGGGCGCCAGCCGAGCTGTTCGGCGACCCGGCGGACCCGGGCGCGGGTGGCCTCGGAGACGCCGGGGCGGCCGTTGAGCGCGAAGGACACGGCGCTCTCGGAGACTCCGGCGCGCCGGGCGATGTCCTTCATCGTGGGCCGGCGGGCGGGGGACCGTCTGGTCGGCACGTTTCTCCCCCTTCGGAGGGTACTTGCTAATGCGCTTGAGTGGGCGGATGTGTCAAGACCCTAAAGCGCATTAGTGATACGCGGCAAGTGTGGCATCAAAAGTCTTCCGACCTGCACTAATGAAGGACCGATTTCTTTAGCTCGGCGAATCCATTGACTTTCTCGGAAGGCCCCGGGCATGGTCTCTGGCGCCACCCAACAACCCGACACAGCAAGGGAGTCGTGTCCCCGTGTCCATGTCCCGCAGAGCCCTCGCCGCCGCTGCCGTCGCCCTCGTCCTGCCGCTGAGCGCCTGCGGCTCGGGGGGTGACGACGGCGGTGGAACCGACGCCTCCGGCAAGGTGGAGGGCGACATCACCTTCCAGACCTGGAACCTGCGCGCCAATTTCAAGCCGTACTTCGAGGGCCTGATCGCCGACTTCGAGAACGCGTACCCGGGCACCCATGTGACATGGGTGGACCAGCCCGCAGAGGGCTACCCGGACAAACTCAGCGCCGAGGCGGCCGGCGGCACCCTGCCCGACGTCGTCAACGTCTCCCCGGACCTGGTCGCCCCGCTCGCCCGGGCCGGCCTCGCCCTCGACCTCGACAAGGCCGCCGGCACCTACAAGTCCGAGTACCTGCCCGGTGCGTGGGCCAGCCATCGGATACCGGGCATGAAGGGCACGTACGCCTTCCCCTGGTACCTCAACACCGGCCCGCTCTTCTACAACAAGGCGCTGTTCCGGCAGGCCGGCCTCGACCCCGAGCAGCCGCCGAAGACGTACGACGAACTCTTCGCCGACGCCCTGCGGATGGCCGGCAGGAGCGACGGCAAGGTCGCCACCCTCGCCAACGTGCCCACCATCGAGGACTTCGGCCGCTACGGCGTCCCGCTGATGAACGAACAGGGCACCGGCTTCGCCTTCAACGACCCCAAGGGCGTCGAACTGCTCACCCGGTACAAGCAGTTGTACGACGCCAAGGCCCTCGACCCGCAGGCGCTGACCGCCACCGGGGAGTCCGCCGGCAAGAAGTTCCTCACCGGCGCCGTCGCGATGAACCCCGGCAGCGCCCTGGACCTCGGCAACTTCAAGAAGAACGCGCCGAGCCTGTACCGGAACATCGGCATCACCGACCAGATCACCAGCACCGGGCACGTCAACATGTACGTGATGGGCGTGATGGTCAACTCCCGCACCCGGCACACCCCGGCCGCGGTCGCCTTCGCGCACTTCGTCACCGATGCGCGGCACCAGATGTCCTTCGCCAAGAAGGTCGCCATCTTCCCGAGCACCGCCGGCTCCCTCGACGACCCGTACTTCACCAAGGAGGACGGCACCGACGAGACCCGGGTACGGATCGCCGCGGCCAAGTCCCTGAAGAACGCGGTCAACTACACCCCCGTGCTGTTCAGCGAACAGATGAAGACCGCGCTGCGCAACGAGGTCGCCAAGGCGCTCCAGGGCAAGGAGAGCCCCGAGGAAGCCCTCGACAACGCTGTCAGCGCCGCCGACCGGCTGCTCCGGCAGGGCTGACCCGCCATGGCCGCCCCCCTCCGCATCAGACGCCAGCTGCCGTTCAGCCCCTGGCTGTTCGCCGCGCCCGGACTGCTGGTCACCGGCGCCTTCGTGCTCTACCCGTTCGCCTCCACACTGGCGAACTCCTTCACCGACCGCCGCACCCTCGTCCCCGGCCACTTCGTGGGCCTGGCCAACTTCCGCGAACTGCTCCACGACGACATGTTCTGGACCGGCCTGCGCAACAGCACCCTGTACATCGCCGGTGTCGTCCCCGCCCTCGTCGTCCTGCCGCTGCTGCTCGCGCTGCTGGTGCAGCGGAACATCCCCGGCATCACCTTCTTCCGCTCCGCCTTCTACACCCCGGTCGTCGCCTCGATCGTCGTGGTCGGGCTGATCTGGGTGTGGCTCCTGGACGAGCGCGGCCTGGTCAACTCCCTGCTGGAGGCCGTGGGGATCGACCGGATCGGGTTCCTGAGCGACCAGTGGCTGCTCCTGCTGAGCGCCATGGCGGTCACGGTGTGGAAGGGCCTCGGCTACTACATGATCATCTATCTGGCCGCGCTGGCGAACGTGCCCCGCGAACTGCACGAGGCCGCCGCCGTGGACGGCGCCGGACCGGTGCGCCGCTTCCTCTCCGTCACCGTGCCCGCCGTGCGCTCCACCATGGTGCTGGTCGCCGCGCTGTCGTCCGTCGGCGCGTTCAAGGTGTTCTCCGAGGTCTACCTGATGGCCGGCCCGAACGGCGGCCCGGCCGGCGAGGACACCACCCTCGTCATGCTCGTCCAGCGCACCGGCACCGGCCTCACCGGCCGGGTCGGCTACGCCTCCGCCCTCTCCGTCGTCGTCTTCGCCGTCACCGTCGTCCTGATGCTGCTCGTGCTGCGCGCCGACCGCAAGGAGGAGCGTTGAGCGTCCCGGAGAAGGTACGGCCCGAGCGGCCGGCCACCGCGGCCCGGGAGCCGCGCGTCACCGACGGGCACGGCCGCCGGATCCGGGCCGGCGAGCTGACCTGGCGCTACCTGCTGCTCCTCGCCGTACTCGCCTTGACCGTCGGCCCGTTCCTGTGGCAGCTGTCCACCTCCCTCAAGGGCCCCACCGAGGACATCTACAGCTCGCCGCCCCGGTTCCTGCCCGGCCACCCCACCCTGCACAACTACGCCCGGGTCGCCGACACCATCCCGGTCTGGGACTACGCCCTGAACTCCCTGAAGGTCGCCACCGCCAGCGTCGTGACCAACTGCGTCGGCTCCGCACTCGCCGGGTACGCCCTGGCCCGGCTGCGCTACCGCGGCCGGCGCGTGACCACGCTCGTCTTCGTGCTGGCGATGCTCGTACCCGTCGAGGGCATCGTCATCGCCCAGTTCACCACCATGCGCGAACTCGGGCTGAACAACACGCTGATCGGGGTCGTGCTGCCCGGTGCCGTCGGCGCGATGAACGTGCTGCTGATGCGGGGCGCCTTCCGCAACCTGCCCTACGAGATCGAGGAGGCGGCCTACGTCGACGGCGCCAACGTCTGGCAGCGGTTCTGGCGCGTCGCCCTGCCCTCGGTCAGGGGCACCGTGGCCGTCGTCGCGATCTTCGCCTTCATGGGCGCCTGGGACGACTTCCTGTGGCCGCTGATCGTGCTGAGCGACCCGTCCAGGTTCACCCTGACCATCGGCCTCAACTATCTGCACGGCACCTTCGCCAACGACGAACGCCTCGTCGCCGCCGGGTCCGTGATCGCCGTGGCACCGCTCATCGCCCTCTTCGCCTGCCTCCAGCGGTACTTCTTCCGCGGGGTCGGCGAGGGCGCGGTCAAGGGCTGAACCTCCCCCGAGTGCAAGGACACCGCATGCCTGCTGCCGTGCGCTTCGGCGTCAACTACACGCCCAGCGAAGGGTGGTTCCACCACTGGCTGGACTTCGACCTCGACGCCGTACGCGCCGACCTCGACGCGATCGCCGCCCTCGGCCTCGACCACGTCCGCGTCTTCCCGCTGTGGCCGTACTTCCAGCCCAACCGCACCCTGATCCGCCCGCGCGCCGTCGACCAGCTCGTGGCCCTCGCCGACGCCGCCGCCGAACGCGGCCTCGACGTCAACGTCGACGGACTGCAGGGGCACCTGAGCAGCTTCGACTTCCTGCCCGCCTGGACCCGCACCTGGCACCGCCGCAACCTCTTCACCGACCCGGACGTGACCGACGGCCAGGCCGCCTACCTGCGCACCCTCGCCGCCGCCCTCGCCGACCGGCCCAACTTCCTCGGCATGACCGTCGGCAACGAGGTCAACCAGTTCGCCGCCGGCCCCCACCCCGACCCCGACCGGATCACCGCCGAGCAGGCCGAACACTGGCTCACCCGGATGCTCGCCGCCTGCGCCGAGGGCGCCCCCGGCCGGCTCCACCTGCACGCCTCCTACGACGCCGCCTGGTACCAGGACGACCAGCCCTTCACCCCCGGCCACTCCGCCCGGCTCGGCGACCTCACCGCCGTACACTCCTGGGTCTTCAACGGCACCGCCCAGCGGCACGGCCGTACCTCGGTGCCCGCCGAGCACCACGCCGCCTACCTGGTCGAGCTGAGCAAGGCCTGGGCGGACGAACCCCACCGGCCGGTGTGGCTCCAGGAGGTCGGCGCGCCCGCGCCCCTGGTGCCCGCCGAGCACGCCGCCGCCTTCGCCGAGGCGACCCTCGCCCACGTCCTGGACTGCCCGGACCTGTGGGGCGTCACCTGGTGGTGCTCCCACGACGTCCCGCGCACCCTCGCCGACTTCCCCGAACTCGAGTACTCCCTCGGCCTGTTGACCAACGGCCGGCGGGCCAAGGACATCGCCCGGGTGCTCGCCGGAGCGGCCCGCCGGACCCATCGCGCCCCGGCGGTGCGCGGCACGGCCCTGGTCGTACCCGCCGAGCCCGCCCGGCGCTCCCGCTGCGCGCCCGGCGGCGACGTCTTCGACGCCTTCTTCCGGCTCGTCGCCGACGGCGCCCGCCCCACCACCGTCCTCGACACACGCGCCGACGACACGGACCACCTCGCCGCGCGCGGCATCACCGACGTCGTCACTCCCGGCCAGGTACTCCCCACGCCCCACGGAGGCACCCGCTCGTGAACCCCACCAGACGCACCCTCCTCGTCGCCGCCGGCGCCGCCGCCCTGACCCCCGCACCGCCCGCGGCGGCCGCCCCGCGCGCCGCCGCCGCGACCCCGCCGTACGCCGCGTACTGGTACCCGGACTCGCTGCCCGCCGGCAGCCCCGGCCCCGGCGTCACCTGGCGCAGCCTGAAGAGCTGGCGCGCGGCGGACGACCCCGACCTCGCCTTCAACGCCGCGACCGTGCCGCTCGCCCCCCGCTTCACGCCGACCCCGGCGAACCCCACCGCCCGCTCCGGCCGGGCCCGCGTCCAGGCGCTCGTCTCCTTCGGGCCGACCTCGGGCAACCCCTCCCAGGGCTCGGCCACCGCCGACCACTACGCCCTGACCCACTGGGCGTACCTCGACGAGCTGGTGTTCTGGGGCGGCTCGGCCGGCGAAGGGCTGGTCCTCGCGCCGAACGCGCCCGTTGTGGACGCGGCCCACCGGCACGGCGTCCCCGTCCTCGGGAACGTCTTCCTGCCGCCGGTGGCCTACGGCGGACAGCTGCAGTGGACCCGGGACCTGGTGCAGAAGGACGCCGCCGGGCACTACCCGCTCGCCGCGCAACTCGTCGCCGTCGCGGCGGCGTACGGCTTCGACGGCTGGTTCGTGAACGCCGAGACCGGGGGCGGGAACACCGCGCTGGGCACGGCCGTGCTGGGCTTCGTCCAGGAGCTGAAGACCCTCGCGGCGGCCCGGGGGCAGCGCGTGACCTGGTACGACGCGATGACCGTGAACGGCACGGTCGGCTGGCAGGGCGCCCTGGACAGCCAGAACCAGGCGTTCTTCCAGGCCGCCGACGACATGTTCGTGGACTTCCGGTGGAGCGCGGCCACACTGGCCTCCTCCGGCACCAAGGCGGACCGGCTGGGGCGCAGCCGCTACCAGCTGTGGGCCGGCGTCGACGTCGAGTCGAACGGGTCCGGCACCCGTGTCGACTGGGACGCGATCGTGCCGGCCGGCACGCCGCACGTCACCTCCATCGGTTTCTACCGGCCCGAGTGGACCCGCAACCACCTGCCCGCGGACCGGCGCGCCCCCGAGGACTTCCACGCGGCCGACGACCGGTTCTGGACCGGGCGGTCGCTGGACCCGGCGCGGCCGGACGCGAGTGATCCCTGGCGGGCGCCGGCGGTGTCCGTGGCCGACCGGTCGACGGTGACCTCGGTGCCGTTCGCGTCCGTGTTCAACACCGGGCACGGACTGCGCTGGTACGAGGAGGGGGCCGTCGCCTCGGCGGCGCCGTGGAACCACCTGGGGCTCCAGGACCGGCTGCCGTCGCGTCGGTGGGTGGTGCGGACGGCGGGGGAGCGGCCGGCGGTCGCCTTCGATTTCGCCGACGCCTGGCGGGGCGGGAGCAGCGTGCTGGTCGCCGGTGAACTGGATCAACCAGCGGTGGTGGACCTGTACGCGACGCGGCTGCCGATCGGTGTGAACACGGTTGTCGACCTGACCTTCCGGAGCGAGGCTGGGGATGTGAATGTCGAGCTGGCGGTGGCGACGGCGGAACCGGGGAAGCAGGGGGCGGCACCGCCGTACACCTATCGTGCTGTGAACCCGGTCAACCGGAAGATCCGGGTGCGGTCGGTCAACGGCTGGCAGATCGTGACCGTCCCGCTCACCGGCCTGTCCGGCACCGTCCACGCCCTCGGCGTCCGCCTCACCGCGGCGGAGGGCCCGGTCCGCTGGCGGCTGGGCGGCCTCGCAGTCCGCCCCGACGGCACCCCGCCGCCGCCCGCCGCCCCCACCGGTGCCCGCGTCACCGCGGCGAACGGCGGCGACCTCCGGCTCGCCTGGAACGCCGCCCCCGGCACCGTCCGCCACTACACCCTCCACCGCCTCCTCCCCGACGGCACCCGCCGCTTCCTCGGCGCCACCGGCCAGCGCGCCTGGTTCACCGCCGGCCAGTGGCCCGAACAGGGCGAGACCGCCGCACGGTTCGAAGTACGCGCGGTGGGGGAGCTCTACAACGCCTCGGCACCCGTCACCGTCACCCACCCCTGGTAAACACCGGAACCCGCAGGGAGCACCCCGCATGCATGACGACCGCACGCTGGTGGAAGCCCGTCTCAGGCGCGTCCTCGACGAACGTATCCGCCCGGCCGTGTACCCCGAGTCCGTGCCGCTCCGGGTCGCGGTGTGGCACGCGCCCGGCGAGCCGGTGCCGGTCGCGGAGGGGCTCGCCGCCGAACCGGGGCCGATCGAGGTGGGCACCCGGTGGGGCGCCCCGTGGGGCACCAGCTGGTTCCGGGTGACCGGGACGGTGCCCGAGGCGTGGGCCGGCCGGACCGTCGAGGCGCTGCTGGACCTGGGCTTCGACGAGAACATGCCCGGCTTCCAGTGCGAGGGCCTGGTCTACCGGCCCGACGGCACCCCGGTGAAGGGGCTCAACCCACGCAACCAGTGGGTGCGGATCGGCGCGCCCGTCGCGGGCGGCGAGGAGGTGCGCCTGCACATCGAGGCCGCCTCCAACCCGGTCGTCCTCGACTACCACCCCTTCCGGCCCACCCCGCTGGGCGACAAGGAGACCGCCGGCAGCGAACCGCAGTACACGCTCACCCGCATGGACCTCGCCGTGTTCGACGAGACCGTGTGGCAGCTGGTGCTCGACCTGGAGGTGCTGGGTGAGCTGATGGCCGAGCTGCCCGTGGACTCCGCGCGCCGGCACGACATCCTGCGCGCGGTCGAACGCGCCCTGGACGCCGTCGACCTCCAGGACGTGAACGGCACGGCGGAGCGGGCGCGGGCCCGGCTGACCGGCGTGCTGTCCGCCCCGGCCGTGCCGTCCGCGCACCGGATCAGTGCCGTCGGGCACGCGCACATCGACTCGGCGTGGCTGTGGCCGCTGCGCGAGACGGTGCGCAAGGTGGCCCGTACGACGTCCAACATGACCGCGCTCATCGAGGACGAGCCGGAGTTCGTGTTCGCCATGTCCCAGGCGCAGCAGTGGGCCTGGGTGAAGGAGCACCGGCCCGAGGTGTGGGCGCGGGTGAAGAAGGCCGTGGCGGAGGGCCGGTTCGTGCCGGCTGGCGGGATGTGGGTGGAGTCGGACACCAACATGCCCGGCTCGGAGGCGATGGCCCGGCAGTTCGTGCACGGCAAGCGGTTCTTCCTCGACGAGTTCGGCATCGAGAACGAGGAGGCGTGGCTGCCGGACACCTTCGGTTTCGCCGCGGGCCTGCCGCAGATCATCAGGGCGGCCGGCTCCAAGTGGCTGCTGACGCAGAAGATCTCCTGGTCGCAGACGAACCGGTTCCCGCACCACACCTTCCACTGGGAGGGCATCGACGGCACCCGGATCTTCACCCACTTCCCGCCCGTCGACACCTACAACTGCTCGATGAAGGGCAGCGAACTCGCGCACGCCGCCCGGAACTTCAGGGACAAGGGCCGGGCCCGGCACTCCCTCGCCCCCACCGGCTGGGGCGACGGCGGCGGCGGCACCACCCGCGAGATGGTCGCCAAGGCGGCCCGGCTGCGCGACCTCGAAGGCTCACCGACCGTGGTCTGGGAGGCTCCGCGCGCCTTCTTCGAGAAGGCCGAGGCCGAGTACCCCGAACCGCCCGTGTGGGTCGGCGAGTTGTACCTGGAGCTGCACCGCGCCACCCTGACCAGCCAGGCGAAGACCAAGCAGGGCAACCGGCGCAGCGAGCACCTGCTGCGCGAGGCCGAGCTGTGGGCGGCCACGGCGGCCGTACGCACCGGATTCCCCTACCCCTATGAGGAGCTGGACCGGATCTGGAAGACGGTCCTGCTGCACCAGTTCCACGACATCCTGCCCGGCTCCTCCATCGCGTGGGTGCACCGGGAGGCACGGGCGACGTACGAGCGGATCGCCGCCGAGCTGAACGGGATCACCGGCGCGGCCCAGCGGGCCCTGGCCGGCGAGGGCGGCACCGAACTGCTCTTCAACGCGGCCCCGCACGCCGGCCACGGCGTCCCGGCGGGCGGTGCCGCCCCGCCCGTCGTGACGGGCCGCACGCGGCTCGCCCCGCGCGAGGACGGCGGGTTCACGCTGGACAACGGACTGCTGCGGATCACCGTCGACGCCCGGGGCCTGGTCGTCTCCGCCTACGACACCGCCGCCGACCGCGAGACCGTCGCGCCCGGCCGGGCCGCGGGCCTCCTCCAGCTCCACCCGGACTTCCCGAACATGTGGGACGCCTGGGACGTCGACTCCTTCTACCGCAACACCGTCACCGACCTCACCGACGCCGAGTCGGTCACGGCCGGCGAGGACGGCGCCTCGGTGCGCGTCGTCCGGGCCTTCGGCTCCTCCCGGGTCACCCAGCTGCTGACCCTGCCGCCGGGGGAGCGGCGGCTGCTCATCGACACCGAGGTCGACTGGCACGAGACGGAGAAGTTCCTGAAGCTGGCCTTCCCGCTCGACCTGCACGCCGAACGGTACGCGTCCGAGACCCAGTTCGGGCACGTCTTCCGTCCCACCCACACCAACACCTCCTGGGAGTCGGCGAAGTTCGAGGCCTGCAACCACCGCTTCGTCCATCTGGCGGAGCCCGGCTGGGGCGTGGCGGTCGTCAACGACTCGACGTACGGCCACGACGTCACCCGCACGGTCCGCACCGACGGCGACCGCGGTACGACGACCACGGTCCGGGTGTCCCTGCTGCGCGCCCCCCGCTTCCCCGACCCCGAGACCGACCAGGGCGTCCACCGCTTCCGGCACGCCCTGCTGCCCGGCGCCTCGATCGCCGACGCCGTCCGCGAGGGCTGGCGGGTCAACCTGCCTGAACGCCGCCTGACCGGAGCCCGGGAGGTCGCGCCGCTGGTCACGGTCGACGACGACGCGGTGGTGGTGACGGCGGTGAAGCTCGCCGACGACGGCAGCGGAGACGTGGTCGTCCGCTTCCACGAGGCCCACGGCGGCCGGGCCTGGGCCACCCTCACGGCCGGTTTCGAGGTCGCGGAGGTCACGGCGACGGACCTGCTGGAGCGGCCGTGGGAGGAGGGGGCGCCGCCGGTGCGGGACGGCGACCGCGTCACCGTGCGGCTGCGCCCGTTCGAACTCGTGACCCTGCGGCTGCGCAGGGCGTGAACCCGCGGTGGGCGAGGGGCCCGGCGGCCGCCCTTGCCCACCGGCCGTCCCTCCCCACCGCCCGTCGCCCATCGGCCGGGCTTTCCCCGGCCCGGGTCCGGCGACGATGATGTGCCGATGCGACGAAGAAGGGTGCCCGACCACTCCTGGGCCGCGGAGCCGGATCCCCTGCTGGCTCTCGTCCGAAGGGACATGGCGTTCTACGCGCGGGCCTCCGACCGCGCCCGGCGGCTGCACCACGCCACCGAGCTCGGCGCTCTGCTGTCGACGTCGGTGACCGTCGTCGCCGCCGGGCTGCACGCCCCCGCCTGGCTGACCGCGCTGATCGCGGGCGGTGCCGTCTTCTTCACCGGCATGCGCCAGCTGTACGGCGCCGGCTCGCGCTGGGTGCTGGCCGCGCAGGCGCGGGAGTCGCTGCGCCGGGCACTCGACCGCTACCTGCTCCTGCCGGAGACCGAACGCGACGCGGCGGCCCGGCAGGCCCTGCAGGCGGTGGTCGAGGAGGTCAGCGCGAACGAACTGCGCGCCTGGTCCGAGACGCAGAGCGGGCGCCCGGAAGTGCCCGGGCCCCCGGTCGGAGCCTGATGCGAGGGGCCGGTCAGGGCCCCGGCTGCGTCCGGGGCCGCTCCTCGACCTCACCCACGTGGGCCGCCACCGCCGCGCGCGCCGCCTCCGGGGCGCGGGCGGCGAGGGCGCGGTGGATGGCGGCGGGTTCGCGGCGGGTGCGGGCGAAGGCACCCTCCTTGCCCGACACCGTCGCCAGGCTCTCCGGCCTGGTCACCGAGACGGCCCCGGGCGCCCGTACCCCCGCCGGCCGGCGCCCGTACACCGACACGGCCCTGGACGTCTTCGGCCCCGGCCGGCTGATGGCCGGCTCGGACCGGCCGGTGTGCACGCCGGCCATGTCGTACACCGAGGTCCACGCCCTCACCGGGGAGCTGACCGCGGAACTCGGGGAGGCGGAGCGGGCCGCGCCGGCCGAGGGCACCGCGGCCCGGGTCTACGACCTCTGAGCCACCCCCGCCAGCCGCGTCGGCGGCAGGTACTCCCGCACGAACGTCCGCTCCCAGCAGGCCCCCGTCTCCCGCAGCTCCCGCCAGCTCGTGTACCGGTAGCGGAACAGCCGGGCCCGGACGTAGCGGGGCGGGGTGTCCGGCGGGAACGGGGAGCGGCGCAGCAGCCTCAGCGTGTCCCGGTCGTTCTCCAGCAGGCGTTCCACCAGGGCGCCGAACCACTCCCCGGCGTAGCCGGGCGACAGCGCCGCGAACCACATCAGCCAGTCCAGGCGCAGGTGGTAGGGGGCGAACTGGCGCGGCCAGCGCCGAGGGTCGCCGGGCTTGCCCCTGAACGCGTACTCCCGCCAGTCGGAGTCCGGGCGCGGGGCGTCGTCCAGCGTGCCCTCGACCACCACCTCGTAGCGCACCCGGCTGACGCTGCCGAACGCGCCGTAGGTGTTCACCAGGTGCAGTGGATCGAAGGAGCGGTTCATCACCTGGCGGCGGGAGACCATGTTCCGCACCGGGCGGTAGCTGAGGAAGACGAGCAGCGCGGCGACCGCGAGCACCAGCACCTCGTACCACAGCGGCGCCGCCGGCACGGACGGCGCCGTCGCCGGCAGCCGGAGCGCGGCCAGGGCCAGCACGATGGTGATCCAGTTCAGCCAGGCGAAGTTCCCGGACAGCACCAGCCACAACTGGGTGACGATCATCAGGGCGGCGGCGGCCGAGGCGATCGGCTGCGGGGTGAACAGCAGGACCGGCACGACCAGCTGGGTGACGTGGTTGGCGGCCACCTCCACCCGGTGCAGCGGCTTCGGCAGACGGTGGAAGAACCAGCTGAGCGGGCCCGGCATCGGCTGGGTCTCGTGGTGGTAGTACAGGCAGGTCAGCTTCCGCCAGCAGGCGTCGCCGCGCAGTTTGATCAGCCCGGCGCCGAACTCCACCCGGAACAGGATCCAGCGCAGCAGGAAGAGCACGACGAGCGGCGGCGCCACCTCGTCGTTGCCGAGGAACGCGGCCAGGAACCCCGTCTCCAGCAGCAGCGACTCCCAGCCGAACGCGTACCACGTCTGGCCCACGTTGACGATCGACAGGTACAGCGCCCACGGCACCAGCCACAGCAGGATCCCGGCCCACAGCGGCAGCGCGGAGTCCGCCCCGGCCAGCAGGGCCGCCGCCACCGCGCAGCCCGTCCAGGCGCAGGCCGCGAAGAAGCGGTCGGAGTAGTGCAGGTGGAACAGGCTGGGGGCGCGCCGGAACCCCACCCGGGCGGTGAAGCGGGGGATCGGCAGCATCCCGCGCTCGCCCAGCAGGGCCCGGAACTGCAGGGCCGCCGTCAGGAACGCGACCAGGTACAGGGCGGCCAGAGCCCGCTGGAGGACCAGCCGGCTCAGCCAGTAGTCGGGTGCGGTGAACCAGTCCACGGCTGTGCGCGCCTCCTGTGCGGGGACACCGGCGCCTGTCTCTTCACGACGGTTCCCGAGTTGCCAGCCAAAGCTGGGCAATGCCAACAATAGGGCGTAATCACCCACAGTGATGCGGAGTGTGCGGTGCGGATACCCACCCGATCCATCGTCACGGCCTGCGTCGTCCTCGTGACGCTCCTGGTCGCGGGCTGCGCGGGCACCGGCGTCAAGCAGACCACGGCGGGGGAGCTGGTCCTCCTGCAGACCGCCACCGAGCGGGGGCCGGGGCCCTTCACCGAGTCCACGGACACCGGCGTCCCGCGGCCAGAGTCCCCGCGGGCCACCGCCCGGGTCCAGCGTGGCGACGTCGAGGCGCCCCTGCGCGCGGCGCGCACCCTGTCCGGCGCGACACCCGGCCTGTACCGGGGCTCCCCGCGCGTCGCCGGCTGCGACGTCGAGCGGCACATTCGCCGGCTGACGGCGGACGAGGCCAGGGCGGATGCCTTCGCCGGGGTGGCCGGCGTCACCCGGGCGGCGCTCCCCGGCTATCTGCGCGGCCTGACCCCGGTCTTCCTCGGCGCCGACACCCGCGTCACCAACCACGCCTACCGCGGCCGCGAGGCGTCCCCCTACCAGGCCGTGCTCCAGGCCGGCACCGCCGTCCTCGTCGACAACCGGGGCATGCCCCGGGTGCGCTGCGCCTGCGGCAACCCGCTGGACGAGCCCGCGCCGACCCGCGGCGGCGCCGGTGCCCGCGGCACCCCGTGGGCCGGCTACCGGCCGAACCAGGTGGTCGTGGTGGCCCCGGCGTCCCGCACCGTCACCAGCCTCACGATCGTCGACGCCGCGACCCGTACCTGGATCGAGCGCCGGGTCGGCCCCGATGTCCGCCGGGACCGGGTCGTGCCCAGGCCCCCGGGCGCCGCCACCAGCCCGGCCGACCCCGGCCGGGCCGACCCCGGCCGGGCGGACGCCGGAGCGGCGGTCACCGGGCAGCCCAGCCCCGGCGACAGCGGCCCGGCCGTCTCCCCGGACCCCGGCGCCGTACCGCCGTCGCCCTCCGGCTCCGCGGCACCGGACCGCCGTACCGGCTCCCCGGACCCGGCCACCGCCACCACCGCGGCCGAGTCTCCGCCCCCCGGCGATCCCCCCTCCGACCCCGCCCGCGACCCCGCCCGCGACCCCGCCCCCGATCCCGTCCTCTCCCTCGTCCCCTCGCCCGGCCCCTCCGGCGAGACGGGCGCCCCCCGGATCCAGGGCGCGCCCGACGGCGCCGGCCCGACCCCGGCCGGCCCGTCCGCCGCCGGATCCGGCACCGCCACCCCCGGCACGACCGGCACCGCCCCCGGCGGCCCCGCCGGCCTGCCCGGTGGCTGAACCCCCGGTCAGGCCGCCGATCAGGTCGAAGAATCGGCCGGATCCTGGCAGTGTGGGCCCCATGGCCGATCGGGGCGCGAGCGCCCTGTCACTCCCGGAGGGCTGGCCTGCACACCCGGACCCCGTCCTCGCGCTCAACCGCATGGGCAGTTTCGACTGGGACCTGGACGCCGGTCTCTTCCACATGGACGCCCAGGCCTTCGAGGTGTTCGACCTGCGGCCCGAGGAGTACGACGAGCGCCCGGAAACCCTCGCCGTACGGGTGCCGCCGCCGGAGGCCGCCCGGCTGGACGCGGTCGTCGCCCGCGCGATCAAGGACGGCAGCGAGAACTACGGCACCTACTTCCGCATCCGCTGCCGCGACGGCAGCCTGCGCTGGACCCATACCCAGGGCTACATCCGGCGCGACGAGACCGGCCGCCCGCGCCGGGTCGTCGGCATCGTCCGCGACGCCACCCAGGAACTCGCCGACAGCACCGCCCGCAGCCTGCGGGCCGCCCAGGACGAGGCCTTCCGGCAGCAGACCAGCGTCGTCCAGGTCATCTCCGCCGCCCTCGCCCACGCCCGCAGCGTCCAGGACGTCATCGACGTCCTCAAGGACACCCACGGCGTGCGCCACCTGGGCGCGGCCAGCCTGGTGATGGGTCTGGTGGAGGCGGGCCGGATCCGGCTGGTGGCCGAGGGGCCCGCGGGCGCCTCCGTCCCCGGCACCCGCATCACCCGGATCGACGAGCAGTACCCCATGAGCGAGGTCGTCCGCACCCTCAGCCCCCGGTTCATCGAGTCCCCGGAGGAGTTCGCGGCCGGCTACCCGATCCTCTGGCCGCACCTGACCGACCTGCACATCACCTCGGCCGCCTATCTGCCCCTGATCGCCCAGGGCCGTCCGATAGGCGCCATGGGCCTGCTCTACGACGACCGGCGCGGCTTCTCCGCCGAGGAACGCGCCGTCCTGGTCGCCCTGGGCAGCAGCATCGCGCAGAGCCTCATGCGGGCCATGCTCTTCGAACAGGAGAAGGACCTCGCCCAGGGCCTCCAGCAGGCCATGCTGCCCCGCACCATCCCCAGCGTCCGCGGCGCCGAGATCGCGGTCCGCTACCGCTCGGCCGCCCTGGACCGGGACATCGGTGGCGACTGGTACGACCTCATCCCGCTGCCCGGTGGGCGGGTCGGCGCGGTCATCGGCGACGTCCAGGGCCACGACACGCACGCGGCGGCCGTCATGGGCCAGCTGCGGATCGTGCTGCGCGCCTACGCCGCCGAGGGCCACACCCCGGCCACCGTGATGGCCCGCGCCTCCGTCTTCCTGCACGAACTCGACACCGACCGGTTCGCCACCTGCCTGTACGCCGAGGCCGACCTGTCCACCGGGGTCGTCCAGGTGGTCCGGGCGGGGCACATCGACCCACTGATCCGGCACCGCGACGGCAGCTGCGCCCGGATCACCGTCGAGGGCGGACTGCCGCTCGGCCTGTCCGCCGAGTTCGGCCGGCTGGAGTACCCGGTCGCCACCCTCGAACTCGATCCCGGGCACACCCTGCTGTTGTGCACCGACGGGCTCGTCGAACAGCCCGGCACCGATCTCGACGACAGCATGCGGGCCCTGGCCGCATTCGTCGCGGACGGCCCGGAGGAAGTGCGCGACCTCGCCGACCGGCTGATCCGGCTGTCCGAGGAGCAGGGCGGCGACGACGACGTGGCCCTGCTCCTGCTGCGCCGCTGCACCCCCGAGACCGCGCCCGTCGGCGGCCGGCTCCGGCAGCACGTGGCGCCCGGCGACCCGGAGGCCCTCGTCCAGGCCCGGCACATGATCCGCGCCGCGGTCCGCGCCTGGGGCGCCCGCGACCGCGCCTACGAGATCGAGCTGGCCGCCGACGAGCTGATCACCAACGCGCTGGTGCACACCGAGGGCTCCGCGATCGTCACCCTGCGGGCCCTGTCCGGCGGTGGCCGCCGGCTGCGCATCGAGGTCGAGGACTCCTCCAGCGCGCTGCCCCGGCGCCGGGACGCCGGGGAGAGCCGGGTGTCCGGCCGCGGTCTGCTCCTCGTGGACCGGCTCGCCGACGGATGGGGCGTGGAGGCGCGGGGCGGCGGCAAGGCGGTGTGGTGCGAGTTCCGGCTGCCGTGAGGCACCGGCCGGGCCGACCGCAGGGCGTTGTCGGTGCCGGATGGCACCCTGGACCTATGCCGGAACTGCCCGAGGTAGAAGCGCTGACGGACTTCCTCACCGAGCACCTGGTCGGCCGCCGGGTGGTGCGGGTGCTGCCGGTCGCCGTCAGCGTGCTGAAGACGTACGACCCCCCGGTCGGCGCCGTCGAGGGCGGCGCGGTGACCGCCGTGCGCCGGTACGGCAAGTTCCTGGACATGGAGACGGACGGCGGGCTGCACCTCGTGGTCCATCTGGCCCGCGCGGGCTGGTTGCACTGGAAGGACCGGCTGCCGGACGGCCCGCCGAAGCCCGGCAAGGGCCCGCTGGCGCTGCGCGTGGCGCTGGAGACCGGCGAGGGCTTCGACCTGACCGAGGCCGGCACCCAGAAGCGGCTCGCCGTGTACGTCGTCGGCGATCCGCGTGAGGTCCCGGGCATCGCCCGCCTCGGCCCGGACCCGCTCGCCGCCGACTTCGACGAGGACCGCTTCGCCGCCCTGCTCCGGGACGAACGGCGGCAGCTGAAGGGTGCCCTGCGCGACCAGTCGCTGATCGCGGGCGTCGGCAACGCCTACAGCGACGAGATCCTGCACGCCGCGAAGATGTCCCCGTTCAAGCTCGCCGCGTCCCTCACCCCGCAGGAGACCCACCGGCTGTACACGGCGCTGCGCGACACGCTCACCGAGGCGGTCGAGCGTTCCCGCGGGGTGGCGGCCGGCCGGCTGAAGTCGGAGAAGAAGAGCGGCCTGCGCGTCCACGGCCGTACCGGCGAGCCCTGCCCGGTGTGCGGCGACACCATCCGCGAGGTCTCCTTCAGCGACTCCTCGCTCCAGTACTGCCCGACCTGCCAGACGGGCGGCAAGCCGCTGGCCGACCGCCGGCTGTCCCGCCTGCTGAAGTGAGCCCGGGGTCAGCGCTGGCTGTTGCGGAAGCCGATGACGACCGCTCCCCACCAGCACACCTGGGACACCACCGCGGTGCCGGCGCACCGGACGAGCAGGCGCGGCGCCACGGAGCCGTCCTGTCGGGCGCGCATGCGCCGGGCGAGCCGTCCGGCCTGCAGGCCGTTGAGGGCGAGCCCGAGGACCAGGGCGAGCTTGACCCGGGTGAGGGGGGCACCGAGGTCGGGGTGGAGCAGGACTCCGCTGGCCACCAGTCCGGCGAGCCCGGCCCAGATCGGCACGTGCAGCCGGGCGGTGCCGTCCAGGGCCTCCGTCAGGGAGCAGCGACCGGTCAGCCAGAGCAGGGCGTGGTAGTCGGCGGCCAGCACGGCACCGAAGCCCAGCACCAGGGAGGCGAGGTGGACGAAGAGGGCGGCGGTGTGCAGAGTGGCGTCCACGCGCAGGTGCACCGAGACCCAGGCACAGGCCGCGAGACCCAGACAGAGACCGGCCGCCGCCGCGCCGGCCGTCCACCACGTGTCGTACAGGCCCAGCCGTGACGCGGAGGTCGCCTCGGGGGACACGGGGGACACGGGGGGTTCGGGCACTGCGGACACGGACTGCTCCTGGAAGATTCACAGCAAAACTCAGGCAAGGCTTACCTAAGATGAATCTTCGGTCAAGGTCCGGCGTCGCTACCGTGTCCCTACCGTGACCAGCACCTTTCCCTCCGTCGTGCGGACCTCGTAGCGCTCGATCTGGTCCGGGTGCATCGCCGCCGCGCCCATCGTGGTGGTGGGCCGGGTGCCGTCGCCCGGGTTGGTCCAGCCGGCGACCACCTGTTCGCTGCCGTCGCGGCCGACCGCGACCAGCCGGCAGGTGTGCGCCCCGGAGCCGTCCTTGACCTCCAGGCGCAGGTCGCTGCCCCAGTCCCGGTCCGCGGAGGTGACCTGCGCCCATACCCCGGTCCGCGGGTCGGTCGCCGCCGTGACGTGTGCCGCGGCCGGCTCCGTGTGGCTGGAGAAGGCCACGGTCCCCGGGCCGGCCACGGCCAGCGCCACGGAGGCGGCCAGTCCGTACAGCAGCCGGCGGCGACGCGCCCGGTGCCGGTGCGCCAGCTCGCCGAGCAGCCGGTCCAGCAGCCGGGGGCCGGGCTGTGTCATGGGGTGCACGAATCGCGGCGTGGCCCGGCGGTACAGCATCAACTGCCGGGTGGTCGCCCCGAATTCGGTCACGTGTGCCGCGCACTGGGGGCACTCCATGAGGTGGTCCTCGAAGCGGAAGGCCTCCGCCTCGTCCAGCACGCCGAGCGCGTACGCGCCGACGTCGCGATGCCTTTCCAGGGACCTCATGCCGAATCCTCGTGCCGATGGGTGTGGGTGGGGTTACTCCTTGCTCCCACCCGTACGCAGCCGACCGCCGAATCACTCAAGCCGCGCACAGAATCGCGGACAAGAGATTCGGAGCGGCCCGGCCCGCGGATTGGTGTGAATTCCGGAAGGTTCAGAAGAGGTGGATCGCGAGGTGCCCCAGGGGCAGTCCGAGCCGCCAGGCCGGTGTCCACACCTTCGGCCCGTCGTCCTCCCCGAACACCCCGCCGCCGCCCGGCACCGCGTCCAGGTCCGGCGCGAGCAGCTCGGTCTCCTCCAGCCACCGCCAGGCGTCGGCCGCCAGCGCCAGGTCGGGGTCGGGGGCGTCCGAGCCGGCCGCCCGCTCCGTCAGCTCGGCCATGCGCGCCCGCACCCAGTCCCGCCACGGCTGGTCGTAGGCGGTCAGCGACAGCCAGTTCTCCAGCTGGGAGATCACCCGGATGCCGGACAGCTCCCCGTCGGTGTCGGACAGGAAGACGGTCAGCGCCAGCGCGTCCCGGCCGGCCCGGAACTCGAAGGACGTCGGTGGCATCAGATCGCCGGTGCGCAGCAGCTCGTCGGCGATGTACTCGGCGTACAACCAGGCCATGGGGACGGCCAGTTCACCGCCGTCGGTGCCGTCCGTGCTCTCGTGCCCTCTGTGCAGCATCCCTTCCTGCCCTTCCTCCGGTGCGTGCGCGTCACCCGAACCCGGGGCCGCCCCCGACCGGAACGCGGATGAGGACAGCCCATTGCCCGAACGGGGGCCACAGCAAGGCGCTTTACCGAGGTTTGACCAGGCTTCCGGTTTCACCGCAGGTCGGCCGTGTAACCGGGAAGGACCCGGCGCAGGGCGCGCAGCGCGTAGTACGCGCGGGATTTCACCGTACCGGGTGGAATGCCCAGGGTCTGCGCCGCTTCCGCCACACTGGCCCCGAGGAAGTACACGAGTACCAGGACGTCACGGTGCTCGGGCGTGAGTGTCTTCACAGCCTCCCGGACGTCCAGCATCGCCGCCGCCCGCTCGGCGTGGTCGGCGGTCACCCGCGCGTTCTCGGGGATCTCGTCGCCGATCTCGGGCGGCCGCGCCTGCCGGGCCCGCCGGGCGTCGATGGCGAGCCGCCGGGCCACGGTGAGCAGCCAGGGCCGTACCGAGTCGAAGTCGTCGGCGTGCAGCGCCTCGGGATGCTGCCAGGCGCGCACCAGGGTCTCCTGCACGAGGTCCTCGGCGCGCTGCCGGTCTCCGTCGCAGAGCCTGAACAGCAGGGCGAACAGGGGGCCGCCGTGCTCGCGCTGGAGCGCGGCCAGCTCGTGCTCGGCGGTCGTCGTCCCGGGGGTGAGTGAGGTTCCGGCCGTCATGGCCGTATCGCAGCGCAGGGCGCGGCCCGGCGGACAGGGGGCGGGCCCGGTCGTGCGACGGACGGTCGATCGCGTCGGCGAACGGTCGGACGAGCGGTACGCCGGGCCACCGGACGGGCTAATGACACGACCCGGGCTGTTTATCCGGCACATCAGATTCATACCCATATGCCCGTCACGGCTTCGTCTGTATATACGACAATCTTGGGGTGAGTTGATGATCGGACGCAGACAGCAGGTGGCTCTGGCCCTGACCGCCGTCCTCGCGGCCGGGGCGGCCTGCCAGAACCAGCACCGGGAGACCGGCGCCCAGGGACGCTCGGCGCCCGCCGCGCCCGGCGGCTTCACCCTCGTCGCCTCCGGGGACGTCCTGCCGCACACCTCCGTCATCGAACGGGCCGCCTACGACGCGGGCGGCAACGGCCACGACTTCCGCCCCATGCTGGCCGGCGTCGCACCCGTCGTCTCCGGCGCCGACCTGGCACTGTGTCACATGGAGACCGTCTACGGCGCCGAGGGCGACTACGCCGGCTACCCCGTCTTCAAGTCCCCGCCGCAGATCGCCGCGGGCCTCGCCGCGACCGGCTACGACGGCTGCTCCACCGCCTCCAACCACGCCCTGGACGACGGGGCCGCCGGCATCCAGCGCACCCTCGACGCCATGGACAAGGCCGGTCTGCGGCACTCCGGGACCGCCCGCAGCGAGACCGAGGCCCGCACGGTCACGATGCTGCGGGCGGGCTCGGCCAAGGTCGCCCATCTGTCGTACACCTTCGGCACCAACGGCAACGCGATGCCACCCGGACAGCCCTGGGCGGTCAACCTGATCGACGCCGACCGGATGATCGCCGACGCCCGCGCCGCCCGGCGGGGCGGCGCCGACGTGGTCGTGCTCTCCGTCCACTGGGGCACCGAGTGGCAGGACGAGCCCGACCGGCTCCAGCTCTCCCTCGCCCAGCGGCTCACCGCCTCGGCCACCGACGGCCACCCGGACATCGACCTGATCCTCGGCACCCACGCCCACGTCCCGCAGGCGTACGAGAAGGTCAACGGCACCTGGGTGGTCTACGGCATGGGCGACCAGATCGCCGGCGAGATGTACAACGGCGACGGCGCCCAGGACCCGCGCGGCAACGAGTCCACCCTCGGCCGCTTCACCTTCGCCCCGCCCGCCCGGCCGGGCGAGCCCTGGCGGGTGGCCAAGGCCGAGTTCGTCCCGCAGCTGTACGACCTGGACGCCGGCCGCGTCCTCGACCTCAACCACGCCATCGCCCAGGGCGCCGAGCTGGAGGCGGTGCGCGACCGCATCAGGAACGTCGTGCTCAGCCGGGGGGCCGCCCAGGACGGCCTGGTCATGGCGGAGTGATCAGCCCCGGCCGGCGCGTTGCCCGGTGGCCAGCACCGAGCGCCGGTAGGAGTAGCCGAAGTAGATCACGCAGCCGATCAGGAACCACAGCGCGAACCGCACCCACGTCTGCCACTGCAGGAACGTGATCAGCCAGATCGAGAAGACGACACCCAGCGCGGGCACCACCGGCATCCCCGGCGTCCGGAAGGAGCGCGGCAGCTCCGGCTGCCGGTAGCGCAGCACGATCACCGCCGTGCACACCACCACGAACGCCAGCAGGATGCCGATGTTGGTCAGCTCGGCCGCCTCGCCGATCGGCACGAACCCGGCGATGGCGGCCGAGGCCGCCCCGACGATCCAGGTCACGCGGGTCGGCACGTGCCGCGTCGGGTGCGTCTTGGCGAACCACCGGGGCAGCAGCCCGTCCCGGGACATCGAGAACCACACCCGGGTCACGCCCAGCATGAACGTGAACATCACCGTGAGGATGCCGATGATCGCGCCGACGGCGATCACGTCCGCCAGCGCGCCCAGGCCCACCGACTTGAACGCCGTCGAGAAGCCGCTCTCCTTGTCGATGTCCTTGTAGTTCTGCATGCCGGTCAGCACCAGGCAGGCCGCCACGTACAGCACCATGGAGATCACCAGCGAGTAGATGATCGCCTTCGGCATGTGCCGCTGGGCGTCCTTCGACTCCTCGGCCGCCGTCGACATCGCGTCGTAGCCGAACACCGCGAAGAACACCGTCGCGGCGCCCGTGAACGCCCCGCTGATGCCGAACGGGAAGAACGGGCTGTAGTTGCCCGAATCGATGTGGAACACGCCCACGCCGATCACCAGCAGCACCACCAGCACCTTCAGCACGACCACGAACGTCTCGAAGCGGGCCGCGCTGCGGATCCCCAGGTTCAGCAGCCACGCGATCAGCAGGCACAGCACCACCGCGAACAGGTCCACCCGATGCCCGGAGCCCGTACCGGGCGCCCCCAGCATCCAGGCGGGCAGGTGCGCGCCCATCGCCTCGACCAGGAAGCCGAAGTAGCCGGAGATGCCGATGGCCACCACGGCCACGATCGCGGTGTACTCCAGCAGCAGGTCCCAGCCGATGAACCAGCCCGCGAACTCGCCGAGCACCGCGTACCCGTAGGTGTAGGCCGAGCCCGCCTTCGGGATCATCCCGGCGAACTCGGCGTACGACAGCGCGGCGCAGGCGCTCGCGACACCGGCGATCAGGAAGGAAACCAGCACCGCGGGCCCCGCCGTGCCGTTCGCCACCGTGCCGGCCAGCGTGAAGATGCCCGCTCCGATGATGCCGCCGACACCGATGGCGGTCAGCTGCCAGAGCCCCAGCGACTTGTCCAGCCGGGTGCCCTCGCCGACCTCGGTCTCCTCGATGTGCTCGATGGGTTTGCGGCGGAGAATCCCCTCGCCCGCACGGAGCTTGGCCATACGCCTCACCTCTTCGCCGACGGCAAACGGCTGACGGCGGATCATGATGGCTCAGCACGGACCCGCAGGGAAGACACCACGCACGGCGGCCGACCGGGGCCCGTGGCTATGGCCTCCTACGGTACGACCGTCACCGGCCAGCGGCCCGTCTTGACCAGGCGGACCGCCACCGAGCCGATGATCCGGTGGCCGGCCTGCTCCGAGGCGCCCACCACGACCGCGTCCGCCTTCAGCTCGTCCGCCGCCTTGACCA
The DNA here is from genome assembly GCF_040645015.1 of Streptomyces sp. NPDC046881. Taxonomy (NCBI): domain Bacteria; kingdom Bacillati; phylum Actinomycetota; class Actinomycetes; order Kitasatosporales; family Streptomycetaceae; genus Streptomyces; species Streptomyces sp. NPDC046881. The sequence continues at coordinate 48,770 of NZ_JBEYXJ010000055.1, forward strand.
GCCCGTTGTACGGGTCGCCGCGGAAGGTGTGGAACTCCCAGCGCACCTCGAAGATCCCCTTGAGCCGCTCGGCGCCCTCCCGGATCTGCGCGACCAGGTCCTCGGCGATCTCGTCGGTGGTCTCCGCCACCGGTGCCCCGAGCGCCGCCCCGGCGGCGAGCACCGGCTGCACGTACACCACCGCCAGCAGCGCGTGCTGGCGCCGGGCCAGGCCGGCCGCGTACGCGGCCGCCCGCATCGAGGAGTCGGAGCCGTCCACCCCGACCACGATGACCTTCGGACCGTCCGTGCCCCGCTCGAACCGGTGTGCGGGCGAGTGCTGCTCGTGCTGTTCCGTCACGGCCGTGAGGCTATCGGAACCGACCGTTCCCGAAGAAGCGGCGGCTGCCCGGACCGCTCGACGGGCGAGCCGCGGCACCCCTTCCTAGAGTCGGAACCATGACCGCCACCGCGGAGCCCGCCGCCGGCGGGGACGCCACGGCCCCGGCACGTCCGCCCGCAGGCGGCCGCCTCGGCTGGGTCCCGGAGGCCTTCGCGACCCTCTTCGCCGCGCTCGGCCTGCTGTGCGCCCTGCTCGCGGTCGTCCCCCCGCTGCGCGGCCCGCTCCGCCCGGTCGCCCGCACCCTCGACCTGCTCCTGGTCCCCGTCAGCGCCAACCTCGCCTACGCCGTCTTCCTGTTCCTGCTGGCCGGCGCCACCGCCGCCCGCAAGAAGGTCGCCTGGTGGCTGGTCGTCGTCTATCTCGGCCTGCTGGTCCTCACCGACGCGCTCGGCGCGGCCGCCGGCCTGTACACCGCTTCACTGCCGTCCCTGGTGCTGTGCGCGCTGCTGCTGCTCCTGCTGGTCCTGGCCCGCCACGAGTTCTACGCCGCCTCCCGCCGCGGTGCCGTGTGGCGGGCCCTGGCCGTGCTGCTGGCCGGGCTGGCCGTGGCGATCCTGCTCGGCTGGGGCCTGGTGCTGCTCTTCCCGGGCACGCTCCCGGCGGGCCAGCACCTGGCCTGGGCGGCCGACCGGGTGTGCGGCGGACTGGTCTCGGCCGGCTCCTTCGCCGGCCGCCCACCGCGCGAGATCACCTTCCTGCTCGGCCTGTTCGGCGCCCTCGCCCTGCTCAACGCCGCCGCCGCGCTGTTCCGCTCGCAGCGCCTGGAGGCCGCCCTGCACGGCGACGAGGAGGCCCGCATCCGAGCCCTGCTGAAGGCGTACGGCGAACGGGACTCCCTCGGCTACTTCGCCACCCGGCGCGACAAGGCCGTCGTCTTCTCACCCAGCGGCAAGGCGGCCGTCACCTACCGTGTCGAGGTCGGCGTGTGCCTGGCCGGCGGGGACCCCGTGGGCGACCCGGAGGCCTGGCCGCACGCCATCGACGCCTGGCTGGACGTCGCCCGCCGGCACGCCTGGGCGCCCGCCGTGATCGGCGCCTCCGAGGCCGGCGCCCGCGCCTGCGCCCGCGCGGGCCTGGGCGCCCTCCAGCTCGGCGACGAGGCCATCGTGCACGTGGCCTCCTTCGACCTGCAGGGACGCGAGATGCGCGTCACCCGGCAGGCCGTGCACCGGGTCCGCCGTACCGGGGCCGTCTGCCGCATCCGCCGGCACGCGAGCCTCACCGAACGCGAGATGGAGGAGATCGTCGGCAAGGCCGACGCCTGGCGGGACACCGAGACCGAGCGCGGCTTCTCCATGGCCCTGGACCGGCTCGGCGACCCCGCCGACGGCGACTGCCTGCTCGTGGAGGCCCTCGGCGAGGGCGGCCGGCTGCTCGCCCTGCTCTCCTTCGTGCCCTGGGGCCGCGACGGCGTCTCCCTGGACCTGATGCGCCGTGACCGGACCGCCCCCAACGGCGTCATGGAGTTCATGGTCGCCGAACTGTGCGCCGCCGCGCCGAAACTGGGCGTGCGCCGCATCTCGCTGAACTTCGCCGTCTTCCGGTCGGTCTTCGAGGAGGGCGCCCGCATCGGCGCCGGACCGGTCCTGCGGCTCTGGCGCCGGCTGCTGCTGTTCTTCTCCCGCTGGTGGCAGCTGGAGGCGCTGTACCGCTCCAACGCCAAGTACCGCCCCGAGTGGTACCCGCGCTTCCTCTGCTACGGCGACACCGCCGCCCTCGCCCGCATCGGCCTCGCCTCCGGCATCGCCGAGGGCTTCGTCTCCGTACCCAGCTTGCGCAAACTCTGGGGAAAGGGGCACCCGGGAACCGGACGGCGGCCCGCCGCAACGGCGGTCCCGCCGTCCGTGCAGGCGCTCGGCCTCGACGGAGGGGACCAGGCCGGGCCCGCCGCCCCGGACGCGGGCCTGCCCGACCAGGTCCGCGTCCGGTACCGCACCCTCGACCGGCTGCGCGCCACCGGCACCGACCCCTACCCGGTCGGCGTCCCCGCGCCGACCCACGCCCTCGCCGACGTCACCCCGGGCACGGACGTCACCGTCGCCGGACGCGTCCTGCTGGTCCGCGACTTCGGCGGCATCGTCTTCGCCGTGCTGCGCGACTGGTCCGGCGACCACCAGATCGCCCTCACCCGTGACGGCTCCGGCCCGGCGGCCCTGGACCGCTTCACCGCCGACATCGACATCGGCGACCACATCACCGTCACCGGCCGCGCCGGCCTGTCCGACCGGGGCGAACCCACCGTCTTCGGCACCTCCTGGCAGCTCACCGGCAAGTGCCTGCACCCGCTGCCCGACAAGCGCCGCGGACTGACCGACCCCGAGGCCAAGGTCCGCCGCCGCCACCTGGACCTGATCACCAGCCCCGACGCCCGCGCCGTCGTCCGCGCCCGCTCCGCCGCCGTCCAGGCCCTGCGCCAGGGCCTGCTCGACCGCGGCTACCTGGAGGTCGAGACCCCGGTGCTCCAGCAGGTCCACGGCGGCGCCAACGCCCGCCCCTTCACCACCCACATCAACGCCTACGACCTCGACCTGTACCTGCGCATCGCCCCCGAGCTGTACCTGAAGCGGCTGTGCGTCGGCGGCCTGGAGAAGGTCTTCGAGCTGGGCCGCACCTTCCGCAACGAGGGCGTCTCGCACAAGCACAATCCCGAGTTCACCATGCTGGAGGCCTACCAGGCCCACGCCGACTACGACGTCATGCTCGACCTCGCCCGTGAACTGGTCCAGGCCGCGGCGACCGCCGCCTCGGGCTCCCCGGTGGTCCGCAAGGACGGCGCGGAGTACGACATCTCCGGGACCTGGCCGGTCAGGACCGTGTACGGGGCGGTCTCCGAGGCGGTCGGGGAGGAGATCGGCCCCGGCACCGAACTGCTGCGGCTGCACCGGCTCTGCGACCGCACCGGGGTGCCGTACACCGCCGACGACGGACCCGGTGACGTGGTGCTGGAGATGTACGAGCGGCTGGTCGAGCACCGGACCGGACCGCCCACCTTCTACAAGGACTTCCCGACCGACGTCTCCCCCCTGACCCGGCAGCACCGCACCGACCCGCGGCTCGCCGAGCGCTGGGACCTCGTGGCCTTCGGCACCGAACTCGGCACCGCCTACTCGGAGCTGACCGACCCCGTCGAACAGCGCCGCCGGCTCACCGAGCAGTCGCTGCTGGCCGCCGGCGGCGACCCGGAGGCCATGGAACTGGACGAGGACTTCCTCCAGGCCCTCGCCTACGCCATGCCCCCGACCGGCGGCCTCGGCCTCGGCGTGGACCGGATCGTCATGTTCCTCACCGGCCTGACGATCCGCGAGACGCTCCCGTTCCCGCTCGTGCGCCGCCGCTGACCCGCGCGAAGGGCCCGCGCTCGGACACGTGTTCCGGGAGGTACGGCCACTGCGCTGTCCGGGTGCATTCCGCCGCCGCACCGGTGCCGTCGGGGTGCGCCGGAGCCCGGTGGGGCGACTGATGGATCATGCAGAAGGATCAGTTGTTCACGCGGCGCCGGATGCTCCTCGCCGGCGTCGCCGCTCTGGGAGCGGCGGGCACCGCCGGGGTCGTCGTGGCGGGCGGCGGGGAGACCGCCGGGACCGCCGCGGCCCCCGTCGCCGGCCCGCAGGCCCGCCAGGCCCTCAATCCCTCCGCCTTCCGGCTCCAGCCGCTCACCGGATACGGCCCGCCGCGCGCCGCACCCCGCAGGCTGAAGGTGCGTGACGAACCCGTCCTGCAGATCTCCGGACGCGGCCGGCGCATGGTGCTGACCTTCGACGACGGCCCCCACCCGGAGTACACCCCGCACATCCTGGACACCCTCGCCAAGTACCGCGTACGGGCGATGTTCTTCGTGTGCGGCGAGTGTGTCGTGGAGAACAGGGAACTGCTGGCCCGGATGGCCGACGAGGGCCACGTGGTCGGCAACCACACCTGGACGCACCCGCTGCTGACCGAGCTGGACCGCGGGGAGATCCGCTCCGAGATGGAGAGCACCAGCGACGCCATCGAGGACGCCTACGGCGAGCGCCCGCAGTGGTTCCGCGCACCCTACGGCGCCTGGAACCGCGCCGCGTTCGAGCTCGGCGCCCAGCTGGGCATGGAGCCGATGGCCTGGACCGTGGACACCACCGACTGGATGGAGCCCGGCACCGACACCATCGTGGACCGGGTGGAGAGCGGCGCCGCCCCCGGCGTCGTGGGAGAGCACCACGACG